>NZ_CATQFV010000063.1:0-1228 GCF_958267435.1 Neisseria benedictiae | reverse complement strand
TTGTAATGCAGCCCCGTCTCACGGTCGCAATACTGGTTCTGCAACCGGAACGGTTGGTGCGCCGTTCCCGTTACGTTCGTTTCGCTCTTCAGTTTGCCCCAACCGTAATAATCGCCGAACCAAACCAGATTGCCGTCCTTATCGGTCATCTCTCTCGGGATGCCGATTTGGTCGCAGTGGAAGTAGTGGATTTGTTGTCTGCTTTCGCCGTCTTCGGTTGTCCAATTGCGGACCTGCGCCAGCGGTTCGTAGGAGTCTTGGTCGGTGTAGAGATAGGTATACCTGCCGTCCGGGTGGACTTCCTGTAAGAGGCGGCTGCCGTCCCAAACGAAGCGGGTTTCGTCTTCTAGGCTGCCGTCTGTTTTCAGACGGCCTTTGCCTATCCTTCTGCCCAAGGCATCGTAGGTGTAGGCCCAAGTTTCTTTGCTGCCGTCTTTTTTGAAGATTTCGGCTTTAACCAGTTGGTCATGCAGATCGTAGAAGTAGTTCTGCACTTCGCCGTCGGCCAGCTCGCGGTGGATCAGGTTGCCGAGGCCGTCGTAGTAATAGGTCGTGCCGTTGTATTCTTTAAGACGGTTGTCTTGAACGGTAGGGCTGTTGTGATCGGACAGGATATTGTGCGCAGGGTCGAAGGCGAACCGTTCGCTGCCGGCTTTGGTGATTCGACCGAGTCTGTCGTACTCGAAATGCGTCGTGCCCGTCCGTTGGTCGGTACTGTGGACCAGGTTGCCGGTACGGTCGTAGCCGTAGCTGCGTTTGACGGCGGTTTGACCATAGCCCGCTGCGACTTTGGTTTTGCCTTTGCCGCCTTCGGTCAATTCATTGAGTGCGGCAATTTGCCTTTTCAGACGGCCTAAAGGATCAAGTTCGTAGCGGCTGGCAAGCTTACCCTGTGTGCGGTAGATTTCGCGGTGCAGCTTATCGCGTTCGATGTCGGTGATGACTTCGTCGTCTAAGCTGATTTGGTGCAGGTGGCCGCTGCCGTAATACAGGTAGTTGATCTGTCTGCCGTCGGGCAGGACGGTGGCGGTACGGTTGCCGTTGAAATCGTAGTGGTAGCGGACGGTTTCGGTAACGGGCAGGTACAGCATGTCGTACTGCGCATCGCGCCAGTCGGTTTCGGGCAGGCCGTTTCGGGCGTTCTCTTCCTTAGTCGGCACTTTCCATTGGTGCCGGGCGATGATTTGGCCGTTTCCGTTGTAGTCGAAGCAGGTGATGCTGTGGCGGT
>NZ_CATQFV010000062.1:0-61753 GCF_958267435.1 Neisseria benedictiae | reverse complement strand
CCCCCCCCCCTTTAGTGGTGATAGAAATTCTATTATTTTCACCTGTTAAATTGGTATGCGATTTAAAGGCTGTTTCAATCCCGCTTAAATAACTTGAAGATGTAAAATTATTTGAATCGGTAATGTTATCCATTAATTGACCGTTAAGTGAAATAACATTATCTCCCTCTGTCGCTGTTAAATTAACATTTGTGTTTAAATAATTGACAATACCACTATGGTGAATACCTTTGTGTATTTTTGCATTTAAATTAAGGTGGTTGCCTAATTTGGAGGTTAGAGATAATGAGCCTTTAGTACCGTCTGTGGTGTAGTTGAGATATTTAATTAAAGATTTATCATTAACAAGAAATTCCTGTCCTTGTTGGGTGAGTGCTTTCTCGGCAATATCTAGATTAAAGTCTATTTTTCCTTCGGCTTCTAACTTGACATCATTAGAATAAGGATTAATTTCAACAGATTGGAGATTATTTTTAAATAGAATGTCATTATTGCTTTTAAGCAATAGCTCCGGTTTGTATTCTAGCTCTTTGTCTGCATAAGAAAGAATACCGTAACTTCCCTTTACCGTTAAATTTCCATTATCATTTTTACCGGTGGTAATAAGTTCTAATTTTCTAAAGTTTTCACCTTTTTTCCACCAAGGCACAATATAGTTTTTTACAGTGATTTTTTCATCTTTAAGGGTTATAAGACTATCATCGTCTCTTTGCGGATCAGAAAATAAAGACACCCATTCCATCTCTTGAATATTAGTATATTCATGGGCTTCTGCCTCAAAACATAATGCCGATTGAATCAACAAAGCAATGGTAGATAAAGCAAATTTTCTATTTTGTTTCATCGAGTTCTCCTTAATGGTTAATTGAAACTCTGATTTGGGTATTGTTATGCCGGTGCGGAATCGGTCTCCGTGCCGGATATATTGTGTGAAGTCTCTCGTCTTTTCCAGTATGCGCCTAATATCGGCTTAAGGCAAACGGCGGGGCGGTATCCGTATGCGGCACGCCGCCTTTCCCTGCCGTATAATCATATTGTTTGAAAACCTGTTGACGGAGCCGTTATGACCGATTTGTTTGTCCGAGAACCCGACGCGCCGCTTGCCGAACGATTGCGTCCGCATACGCTTGACGACGTGGTGGGGCAGGAACACCTCATCGGCGAAGGTAAACCTTTGCGCGTGGCGGTAGAAGGCGGGAAGCCGCATTCTATGTTGCTGTGGGGGCCGCCGGGCGTGGGCAAGACGACGTTGGCGCGGATTTTGGCGCAGAGTTTCAACGCCCAGTTTTTGCCTGTTTCCGCCGTATTTTCCGGCGTGAAGGACATCCGCGAGGCAATCGATAAAGCCGAAATCGCTTTGCAGCAGGGACGCGCGACGATTTTGTTTGTCGATGAAGTCCACCGCTTCAACAAGGCGCAGCAGGACGCGTTTTTGCCGCATGTCGAAAGCGGTTTGCTGACCTTTATCGGTGCGACGACGGAAAACCCGTCGTTCGAAGTCAATCCCGCGCTGTTGAGCCGCGCGCAGGTGTATGTTTTGCAATCCTTGTCTTCAGACGACCTCAAGAAATTGATTGCCAAAGTGTTGGCATTGCCCGAATACCAAGATTTCACGATTGAGGCCGATGCGCAGGAGCTGCTCGTCAATACCGCCGACGGTGATGCACGCAGGTTGTTGAATCTATTGGAACAACTTTTACGCACCGCCGACACGCGCCGTCTGAAAATCCTGACCACCGAATTTCTCACTGACAGTCTCGGGGCGCAAATCCGCCGTTTCGACAAAGGCGGCGAGAGTTTCTACAACCAAATCTCCGCACTGCACAAATCCGTGCGCGGTTCGCATCCAAACGCCGCGCTGTATTGGTTTTGCCGTATGCTCGACGGCGGCACCGACCCGCGCTACCTCGCCCGCCGCATCGTGCGTATCGCTTGGGAAGACATCGGGCTTGCCGACCCGCGCGCCTTCCAAATTGCCAACGATGCCGCCGCCACCTTCGAACGCTTAGGCTCGCCCGAAGGCGAACTCGCGCTGGCGCAAGCCGTGCTGTACCTTGCCGCCGCTGCCAAATCCAACGCGGGCTACAAGGCATACAACCAAATGCGCCGTTTCGTTAAAGAAAACGCCAGCGATGAAGTACCCGTCCACCTGCGCAACGCCCCGACCAAGTTGATGAAAGAATTAGGCTACGGACGCGAATACCGCTACGCCCACGACGAACCGAACGCCTACGCCGCCGGTGAAAGCTATATGCCCGACGGCTTGGACGAACCTGATTTCTACCAACCCGTCCCGCGCGGACTGGAAATCAAAATCGGCGAAAAGCTGGCGTGGCTCAAATCGCTGGATGAAGAGGCATTGCCCAGGGGATAGGGCGGATTGGGGCAGGGCGGCTTTGACTGCCTGCCGCAAAAGCCTTCAGACGGCATTCCGAGCCTTGGGATGCCGTCTGAACGCGGTGGGGCGCGTCGGCGTTTTTGTAAACGATGTTTAACCGATGTTTCAACACACAGGACGGCACATAAAGCATCGCCCTGTGAATCGGGTTTTGAAGTTTGAGATGCCGTCTGAAGGCGGGAAAGCATACTTCAGACGGCATCAGGGCTTTATCTGATCGTATCAGAATGAATAATTTGATTATTTTATTTTTGGAACGGTTTTATGGTTGCCGAAAAATATGTTATCGAAAGCGGCTTTCCTTATCCGATGGGGGCGACACCGATGGATGGCGGGGTCAATTTCGCCTTGTTTTCAGGCAATGCCGAAAAAGTGGAGCTGTGCCTGTTTGACGGCGAAGGCGGGGAAACGCGGCTGGAGCTGCCTTCGCACGAAGGCACGGTGTTTTACGGCTTTGTGCGCGGAATCGGCGCAGGGCAGCGTTACGGCTACCGCGTGTACGGCAGGGCGGACGCGGAGGCGGAATCCTGTTTCAATCCGCAAAAGCTGCTGCTCGATCCGTATGCGCGGCAGACCGACGGCAAACCGGGTTTCCGCAATGCGGAAGAGATGGCATGGTTCAGACCGGAGGACGGGCGCGACAACGCGGCATTTGCGCCCAAAAGCGTGGTGCGGGGCGATGACGGTTTCGACTGGGGCGGCGACCGCCGTCCGCGCATCCCCTTGGCGCAAACCGTGATTTACGAGGCGCACGTCAAGGGGCTGACCAAACAGTTTCCCAATTTGGCACACGCCGGCACATACCGCGCCCTTTCCGATGCGCGCGTGATTGCCTATTTGAAGGATTTGGGCGTTACCACGCTCGAGCTGCTGCCGGTTCAGCAGCATCTTGACGAATACCATTTGCAGCAGGCGGGGCTGACGAACTATTGGGGTTACAACACTTGCGCCCATTTCGCAGTCGAGCCGTCCTATGCGGCGGAGGCGGAACAGGCTGCGGCGGAGCTGAAACAGGCGGTCAAATCGCTGCACGCGGCAGGTTTGGAAGTGATTTTGGACGTGGTGTACAACCATACCGCCGAACAGGACGAAACCGGCGCGATGCTGTGCCAGCGCGGTATCGACAATGCGCGCTGGTATTGGCACAAGCCGCACGGCGGTTATGAAAACTGGTCGGGCTGCGGCAACACGCTGCGTATTGCCGACCGCGATGTGGCACGTTGGGCTGCGGACAGCCTGCGCTATTGGGCGGAACATTTCCATATAGACGGTTTCCGCTTCGACTTGGGAACGGTTTTGGGACGCGGGCCGGATTTCCGAACGGACGGGCATTTTTTCCAAACGCTTTACCAAGACCCCGTGCTGGCAGATGTGAAACTGATTGCCGAAGCGTGGGACATCGGCGGCGACGGCTACCGTTTGGGGCAGTTTCCGCCGCCGTTTGCCGAATGGAACGGACGTTTCCGCGACGATATGCGCGCGTTTTGGGTATGGGAAAACGGCAATTTGGGTGCGTTTGCCGAACGTCTGGCAGGTTCATCCGACCTGTTCCGCCACGGCGGACGCAAGCCCTCGGCAAGCCTCAACTTCATTACCGCCCACGACGGCTTCACCCTGCGCGACTTGGTCAGTTACAACGAAAAACACAACGATGCCAACGGCGAAAGCAACCGCGACGGACACAACGGCAACATCAGTTACAACCACGGCATCGAAGGCGCGACCGACGATGCGGACATACGGCAAAGCCGCGAATACACCGCCAAAGCACTGCTCTCCTCGCTGTTCCTTTCCAACGGCATCCCGATGCTGCTCGGCGGCGACGAGTTCGGCAACAGCCAGCAGGGCAACAACAATGCCTATTGCCAAGACAACCCGATTGCGTGGCTCAACTGGCAGGACGCGGACGAAATGTTGCAGGATTACACGAAATCGCTGATTGCCCTGCGCCGGGAAATCGACATTTTGAACGAAAACATCTGGTGGACGGAGGGCAGGGTACGTTGGCTGAATGCCGACGGAGTACCGATGAATCATGAAAACTGGCACGACAAGACGGCGAAATCGATGCAGGTTCTGCTGGACGGGCAATGGCTGCTGTTGGTCAACGGTGCGCGTAATCGGCAGTTTTTTAACCTGCCTCAAGGACGGTGGCAGGTTTCTTGCGTACCATCGGAGAAATTTAATTACAATGTTTCTGAAAATCGGTTTGCCGCCGGACATATGGGCATTTGGGTTTTGAAGCAGGAAGCATGACCCGTCCGAACACAAATAAAAGAAATGCCGTCTGAACCGGCGACCCTTCTGACGGCATACGGAAACCTATTTTTCAATCACCCCGCAGAGAAAGGCTGTTTCACATGGCTCAAAAACTTCCCATTTCCGGTTTCGACTACGTCATGCCCAAACCAGATGCCGAGACCATCCGCAAAGCGATTGTCTACAAACTGATTTTCATTTTGGGCGCAGACCCCAAAGATGCCAACGAACACCAATGGCTCAACGCCGCCATGCTTGCCGCACGCGACCTGATTGCCGAAGACTTCCTAAAAACCCGCCGCGCCCACATCGAAAACGGGAAGCGTATGGTTTACTACCTGTCTATGGAATTCCTGCTCGGCCGCGCCTTTGTCAACGCCTTGATTAACGAAGGCGTTTACGCCGAATTTGAAGAAGCGTTCAAACAACTGGGCAAAGAATTCGCCGACGTGTGCGAACAAGAACAAGACCCGGGCCTGGGCAATGGCGGACTGGGCCGCCTTGCCGCCTGCTTCCTCGATTCGCTGGCGACTTTGCGGATTCCGGCAATGGGCTACGGCATCCGCTACCAATACGGTATGTTCAAACAGGAAATCGCGGACGGACAGCAGGTCGAAAAACCCGATTTGTGGCTGGATCAGGATTTGGCTTGGCAGTTTGCCCGTCCGAACAAACAGTATTCCGTCCGTTTCGGCGGTCAGCTTCTGAACATGGGCGGCAAAAAAGAATGGCAGCCCGATGAAGAAATCTCCGCGATGGCATACGACGAAATCATCCCGGGCTACGGCGGCGAATGTGCCAACCCGTTGCGCTTGTGGACGGCGCACGCCGGCAAACTGTTCAACCTTGCCGACTTCAACAAGGGCGACTATACCTCTGCCGTCCGCGCGCAAAACAGCGACGAAAACATCTCCCGCGTCCTCTATCCGAACGATTCTACCGACAGCGGCAGAGAGCTGCGCCTGAAACAGGAATATTTCCTTGTTTCCGCCTCGGTTCAAGACATCGTCGCACGCCACAAATGCCGTTTCCCGAGCGTTGAAAATCTTGCCGACAAAGCCGCCATCCACCTGAACGACACCCATCCCGTACTCGCCATTCCGGAGTTGATGCGTATCCTGATTGACGAAGAAGGCTTCGAATGGACAAAAGCATGGGAAATGTGCTGCAAAATCTTCTCCTACACCAACCACACATTGATGAGCGAAGCCTTGGAAACCTGGCCGGTCGAGCTGATGGCGCGCCTGCTGCCCCGACATCTGGACATTATCTTTGAAATCAACGCCCACTTCCTCAACAGCGTACAGGAACAGGGTTTTGATGAAGACTTTGTCCGCCGCGTCTCCATCATCGACGAAACCCACGGCCGCCGCGTGCGTATGGGCTGGCTTGCCGTCATCGGTTCGCACAAGGTCAACGGCGTGGCGAAAATCCACTCCGACCTGATGGTCAACACCATTTTTGCGGACTTCGCCAAAGTGTTCCCCGAACGCTTTACCAATGTTACCAACGGCGTAACCCCGCGCCGCTGGATCAACATCGCCAACCCCGAGTTGACCAAGTTCCTCGACAAACATTTGGGCGGAGACGACTGGCGTTTGCATTTGGACAAGCTGACCAAGCTCAACGGCACGGCGGACGATGCCGCCGTGCAGGCGGAATTTGGCGCAGTGAAAAAAGCCGCCAAAGAACGCCTCGCCAAATACATCGAAACCGAGCTGGGTATCAAAGTCGGCACCGACGCGCTTTTCGACATCCAAATCAAACGCATCCACGAGTACAAACGCCAAGCTTTGAACGTGATGCACATCGTGGACCGCTACAATAAAATCTTGGAAAACCCCGATTACGATTGGCAGCCGCGCGTGTTTATCTTTGCCGGCAAAGCCGCATCCGCCTACTATATGGCGAAAAAAATCATCCGCCTGATTAACGATGTGGCACGCGTCATCAACAACGACGAACGCATCCGCGACCTGATTAAAGTCGTGTTCATCCCGAATTACAGCGTCAGCCTCGCACAAATCATCATCCCCGCCGCCGATTTGCACGAACAAATCTCACTGGCGGGTACGGAAGCATCCGGCACCGGCAATATGAAATTTGCCCTCAACGGCGCAATCTGTATGGGTACGCTGGACGGCGCGAACGTTGAAATTTTGGAAAAAGTCGGCGCGGACAACTGCTATATCTTCGGAAATACCGTCGAACAAGTCGAAGAAATCCGCCGCAACGGTTACGACCCCTTGGGCTATATCGAGCGCGACAGCGACCTGCGCCGCGTCGTCAACCAAATCAGCCAAGGCGCGTTCTCGCCGGAAGAGCCGGACCGCTACAAAGACGTGTTGCAGCCGTACGGCGATTTCTATCAACTGATGGCGGATTTCCGCAGCTACATCGACACGCAATACAAAGCGGACGGACACTACCGCAACACCTCCGCATGGCGCAAATCAGCCTTGATCAACATTGCCAATATGGGCTTTTTCTCATCCGACCGCGCCATTGCCGACTACTGCCGCGATATTTGGCACATCGAGCCATTGAGCGAAAAAGAATTGCCCGGCAAAAATTAAGCGTTGAACAGATGGCAAAAGCCGATACATCGGAAAGGTGTATCGGCTTTTTTATATTTGCTGTTTTTTAATTGGATAACAAACTTAAAAGGCCGTCTGAAAATTTTCAGACGGCCTTTTAAAATTTAACTGCCATTTTACAGGATACTTGTAGCCTTACTTTGTCTTATTTGAGATTCTCCAATAGTTTTCCCCCATCAGTAATCTGAGATAATGTTTGGGCAAAAGGAAAAGAACGTCCCAAAATGGATTTAACCTGTTTTGCTTTGATTGGATTTTGACTTAAATCGATAAAATGTTCTAGTTTCTGAAAAAATGTTTTATTATCAACACCGTAATGATGAGTTTTCTCTATGATTCCTGTTGCTTGACCATATGCAACAATTCCTTGTCCAGAGGCGTATAGGAATACATAGTCTCCTTTTTTAATCCGACAGATTTTTTCTTTGTAGCCATCTTCAAATGCAGCAGCTACTTGGTTTGTCATCATAAAATTATGGTCTTCCAGGTCGTTGGCACTATTAGTATTTAATAAGAAATATCGTGTTGTAGTTGAATTATCAAATTCTTCTTCTTTTTGTTTGTCAATCATTCGTTTGTTCTCCCAGTCTTGAATAATGAATTCTTGAATTAAATCATTGATGATATCTTGGCGGGTTGTTTCCCAAGCATCGGCAAGCTCTTGCAAAATCAAATCATCTTTAATGGATAAACGTAAACTCAACGTAATCTTATTTTGATTTCGTTGGTTGTATATTTCTGTGCGGCGGTCGATAAAGCTATTAGGCATAATTATATCCTTTTGTTTTAGGGTTAAATAAAATATCAGGAGGAGAGGATTCATTCTTAATGGTGAGTATTATGTTACATTTCTATTTTTTATGCAATAAAAATTGCTCTTAGATTATTCTTATTTTATTATATTATTATTTTTATTTTTATTTAGAATAAACTATAATAATGACTTTTATGGGAGGTTCTGGCTGAATCAGGTAATTTATAGCAAAAGGTCGTCTGAAAACCGGAATTTGGGTTTCAGACGACCTTTTGATAGGACGGGCGGTTTATTTGTTTTCCGCTTCTTCAAAACCGACGACTTCCAAACCGAAACCGGTCAGACCGGTGAAAGATGAGGGTTGCCCGAGGACGCGCAGTTTTTTGACGTTGAGGCCGGCGAGGATTTGCGCGCCGATGCCGTAGCTTTTGCTGTCCCATTTGTAGGCTTGGTTTGCGCCTTTGGGCAGGGTGCGGTCGAGCAGGGATGCGCCGTCTTCGGTGCGGTGCAGGAGGATGACTACGCCGCTTTCGGCTTGTTGGATGCGCTCAAGGGCTTTGGGCAGCGACCAGGAATGGCGCGGGTTGGCTTGGATGAAGTCCATGACGCTGAAGGGTTCGTGTACGCGGACGAGGGTTTCTTCGTCGGTGGAAGGTGTGCCTTTGACGAGGGCGAGGTGGGTTTCGCCGGAGAGCTTGTCGACGTAAACGTGTTGTTGGAACTCGCCCCACGGGGTTTGTACGGGTGCGTTGCCCATGTCTTCGAGCAGGCTTTCGGTACGGCTGCGGTATTCGATGAGGTCGGCAATCGTGCCGATTTTGAGCTTGTGTTCTTCGGCAAACTTCATCAGCTCGGGCATACGCGCCATGGTGCCGTCGTCGTTGATGATTTCACAGATGACGGCGGCGGGGATAAGCCCGTTCATTTGCGCCAGATCGACGCCGGCTTCGGTGTGTCCGGCGCGGACGAGTACGCCGCCTTTTTGGGCGCGAAGCGGGAAGATATGACCGGGTTGGACGATGTCTTCAGGTTTGGCGGTCAGGGAAACGGCGGTTTGAATAGTCAGTGCGCGGTCAGCGGCGGAAATGCCGGTGGTAATGCCGTGGGCGGCTTCGATGGAGACGGTAAAGTTGGTGCCGTATTGCGCGCCGTTTTTCTGGGTCATCATGGGCAGGCCGAGTTTTTCGACCATTTCGCCAGCCATCGGCAGGCAGACCAGGCCGCGCGCGTTTTTAATCATAAAGTTGATGGCCTCGGGGGTAACGAATTGGGCGGCCATCAGCAGGTCGCCTTCGTTTTCGCGGTCTTCGGCATCGGTAATGATGACCATTTTGCCGGCTTTGATGTCGGCCAGGATTTCGGGGATGGTGGAGATGTGGGACATGGTGCGTCTTTCTTGATGGTCGGTTTGGGCGGCGGGGTTTGCCTGATCCAGCCACATGGCAGGCATGTTCGCCGCCTGTTCGATTTTTCTGGCTTTTTTCTCGCCGAAGGATTTGTTTTTTAAGAGGGCGGAGAGTTCGCCTGTGTTGAGTGCAACGGCTTCGGCAAAACGGGTTTGCAAACCGCCGTAGTATTTTTCTATCCACTGCCGCAGGTTGCGGCGGCGCAGGTCGGCTGTGTCGGTCATTGTTTTTCCCTTTGCGGAAACCGGATGTAGCGGATTGTAATCGCGTATTTACCAAAAAGCAAATCTGTTTTTTCGCTAAACCGAATTATTTGCTTTTTGGTAAACAGATACCGTCTGAAGCCGGATTCGTGGCTTCAGACGGCATTGCCGCAACCCCGCCGGCGGGGCGGCTGTTTCTTCCCGCACGCTTCTGATTATGGGGTTTCCGGAGGGTTATTCCGAAAAAATTTCTGATAAAAAGCTTTTGATGAATGCCGTCTTCCCGATAAAAACCGGACGGATTGCCTTCGCGCCGAATATCTTTCTGCATTTTTCTTTAAATGAAAAATATTCTCGGTAGATGACGATAATGTTTTTGGAAAAATAAAGCCCTACCAATATAGACCTCAGATAGCCGATATTGTCGAAGACAAATTTTTGCAAACCGCCGTAGATGGGGGAATTTTTGTTTTCGACTAAAAAATCCACACCCCGGTTGAGATGCGTCAGCATATCGCTGAAATTTTTGTATTTGATGTTGTGGCTGATAGAGCCGCCGAGAACGCGGTACTGGTAAAATGGGTTATCGTAAAAGGCAAAAGTCTTGATAAAACGCGCCAATTGCAAACTGTACGGGAAATCCTCGTGAATGTATCCTTTTGGGAAAAACAGATTGTTTTTGATGATTATTTCCCGCCTGACAATCTTTGTCCACGCGTTGGAGATATAGTACCGCCCTTCCACCAGCATTTCAAAATGGCGGACAAAATCATTATCCGAAAAGTCCTCCCCTTTGGAGATGTCGCGGTAATTGAAGGACGAAGGGTGCAGGATCAAATCAATCTTTTTATCTGCAAGTTGTTGTAAATCAAAGAGAATCCCCCCCCCGCGTTTTTTGAACGGTTGGTATCGGCCCAATAGTCGTCGCTGTCCAAAAAGATCAGGTAATCGCCTTTTGCCGCCCGGATACCGGCGTTGCGGGCATCCGACAGCCCGCCGTTTTCTTTATGAATAACTTTTATATGCGGATATTTGCCTGCATATTCGTCGCAAATCTTCCCGCAGCCGTCCGGCGAACCGTCATCGACCAAAATCATTTCATAATCGGCAAAATTTTCGGCAAGCACGGAATCCACGCAGCAGCGGAGGTATTTTTCCACATTGTAAATAGGGACGATGATGGAGAAAATCATAAATATCAATCTATTATATTAAGATGTTTGCGCGTATGCCTCAAACCCGCACCCGCAATGCGTTTGCATCCGCACCCTGTAACTTTATATAGTGGATTAACAAAAATCAGGACAAGGCGACGAAGCCGCAGACAGTACAAATAGTACGGAACCGATTCACTTGGTGCTTCAGCATCTTAGAGAATCGTTCTCTTTGAGCTAAGGCGAGGCAACGCTGTACTGGTTTTTGTTAATCCACTATAAAACTTATTGCTTTATCAAGGTATGGGAAACCTGTTTCCCGAAAGGCGGCGCAGGATGCCCGTTCCCTGCATCTTTGCCTTATTCCGGCATCAGATGTCCCAGCTTGTCTGCTTTGGTTTGGAGGTAGCGTTTGTTTTCAAGGTTTTCCCCAACGTGCAGGGGGATGCGTTCGACCACGTTAATCCCCGCATCTTTCAGGGTTTGGATTTTTTCGGGGTTGTTGGTCAGCAGTTTGACCGAGCGGATGCCCAGATATCCGTAGATAGATTGCGCCAAACGGAAATCGCGGGCATCGACGGGCAGCCCGAGTGCCAAATTGGCTTCAACGGTATCCATGCCTTGGTCTTGCAGATGATAGGCGCGGATTTTGTTAATCAGCCCGATGCCGCGTCCTTCCTGACGCAGATAGACGATGATGCCGCGCCCCTCTGCCTGTACCGCTCTCATGGCCGCTTCAAGTTGCGGCCCGCAGTCGCACTTTCTGGAAAACAGCGCGTCGCCCGTCAGGCATTCGGAGTGGATGCGCGTCAGAACCGGATTGCCGTCTGAAAAATCACCGACGGTCAGCGCGACGTGTTCCTGACCGCTTACTTCTTCAAAACCGTGCATCGTAAATACGCCCCATTCGGTCGGCAGGCGGCAGGAAGCGACATAGCTCAATAATTCAGACATTTTCAGCTCCCTCTGCGGCAGTGATGCCCAAAAGCTGCTTCAAAGGTTCGGACAGAGCCAAAGCCAAAGCGACCCATTCCGCCTGCGCCGCCTCATCCGCACAACCGGCTTTTTCAAATTCGACGTGAACCACGCCCAGCACGCCGCCGCTCTCCGTACAAACTGGAATGGAAAGCTGCGCCGCCGAATGCCGGTTGCGTTCGCCGGACAGCTCGCCCAATGCCAGCCAACGGCCCACATCCGAAGCAATATTCATCCAGCCGCTTTGCGCGCAACGGCAGGCAAGTGAAACATCGGCAACATTTTCATCTAGATTCCATATGTTTTCCAAACCTTCTCCCTGTTGGGACAGGCAAACCAGCTGAAAGGCGGCGTTTTCAGACGGCATCAGGGCATAAACGGCTGCGGCGCGCACGCCTTCACAGCGCGAAAATACCGAATCCAGAGCCATAAAAAGCCGTTTCAGGCTGTCTTCGCGACCATCATCGCACGGCAGATAATCGGCAAGTTTCCAACCTTCATGATTGCGCCACAAAACCGAACGGTCTATCGAAGCCATCCCCATATCCATCACCGTCTTTACGGTCAGATACGCCGTCCGTACCTCGTCTGGCGGCAGCTTTAAACCTTGGGTCAGCAGGAAATCTTTAATCAAAGCAGCAGGCATACTCAAATTCCGTCAATAAAATAAAACCGCCGGATTCCGATGCCAGGCGGACGAATAGCGGATTTTACCGCTGCAAAGCATAAGCCTCAACTATTATGCCCAAAGCCTTGCGCAATCGGACAAAATCTGTATAATCTCCACCCTTATGCGGACGTGGCGAAATTGGTAGACGCACCAGATTTAGGTTCTGGCGCCGAGAGGTGTGAGAGTTCGAGTCTCTCCGTCCGCACCACCCAACCCCTTTTAGGGGCTTTTTTTCGTCTAATCAAATCTAACACAGTAATCAAGATTCAATACTGGCAAGGATTTCAGGCTAATAACCTCCTTGCCAAATGTCTAAATACCCCCAATGCCATATAATTGAATAAAGCAAAATATGGGGATATGATTCGGGGAATCTGACAACACCCCCCAAAAAACATACCCCCAATGCCCCTGAACGACCGCCAAATCAAAGCTGCCAAGCCGTCTGATACTGGAAAGAAAATCAAGTTATTTGACGGGGGCGGCCTGTATCTTGAAGTTACACCAGCGGGCGGAAAAATATTCCGTCTGAAATACCGTTTTGCCAGTAAAGAGAAAACACTCACTATCGGGAAATATCCTGCTTTCTCATTGGTAGAAGCCCGCCAAGCCACCGAAAACGCCCGCCGCATGATTGTACAAGGGCAAGACCCCAGCAAAGCCAAGCAACAGGAAAAGCGCGAACGGCAAGCCGCCGCCCTAAATACTTTTGAATCAATCGCCCGCCGATGGCATACCGACAACCTGACCCGCTGGAAAGAAAACCACGCCGCCCGCGTGTTGAGATATTTTGAAACGGACGTTTTCCCCGTTATCGGCGCAATGCCGATTCAGGAAATCAGGGTAAGCGATATTAAAGCGGTTCTTGACGGCGTAATGGTGCGGGGCATGAACAATACCGCCGAAAAAATCAGGGAATGGACGGGCGCAATATTTGATTATGCTGTCATGCTTGAGATTGTGGAAACCAACCCCGCCTATTCATTGCGGAAATACATCCCCGCTAAGCAGACCGACCATCGCCCAGCTTTGCCCCGTGAAGAACTGACCGAGTTTTTCCGCCGCCTGATACTGGCAGAGATTGAGCCGCAAAACAGAATAGCCCGGATTTTGAATATGCTGACCTTTTTACGAAGCACGGAACTAAGGGGCGGGCAATGGAATGAAATAGACTTTGACGCGGCAATGTGGACAGTTCCCGCCCAGCGTATGAAGCACGAAAAGACCGCGCCGAAACCGCCCCATGCCGTGCCGATGGCTGATTGGACGCTTGAACTTTTGGCAGAACTGAAAGAGCTTACTGGTAATACGCCGTTTCTGTTTCCCAGTAGAACCAAGACGGACGGTTTTATCAGCGACGCAACAATAGGTCGTATCATTGAGCGCATGGGCTACAAAGGTAGAGTAACCCCGCATGGTTTCCGTTCCCTTGCAAGCAGCGTTTTGAATGAGCAAGGCTTCAACCCTGACGCGATAGAGCGACAGCTTGCCCATATTGAAAACAACAAAATCCGCGCCGCCTACAACCGCGCCGATTATCTGAACGAGCGCAAAGAGTTTATGCAGTGGTATAGTGATTTTTTGCGAGAACGATACCGCCAAGCATTAAGATTGATTGAGGACGGTACGCGGAATTAACGTATTTTTTCGCCGCCGTTGCCGAAAATCTTCACGACAGATGGCGGCGGAAATTTTCATAGAAAATCTCCCAAATAACGATAAAAATTCATAAGATGAAATAAATTCACATAGAATCGTTCAAAATACAAGTTAACTAACATTTACATAATTTACATAACAACAGTTTTAGAAGAATGTTTTTAATGCTTGTAAAAATTGGCATATAAAAAAATAACAGCCTGTCCGTTATTCTTTCGTGTTTTCTGAAAAAAAGTGCAACATTGTTGCACTTTTTTTTATTGAAATATTTTGAAATATTTTGCTAAAAGTGAAACGTTGTTGCACTTTTTCAATAAGTTATCGACTTTTTAACACGGCTTAATGTTGTTATCTTATTCGCTTGTCGTCTAATTCAATCTATCTGAAAGCAAGGAAGTTTAAATATGAACGATACAAGCAGGATTTTGAGAGCCAAAGCAGCGGCGGAAAAATTGGGTATATCTACCGCGACACTTTGGAATAAGGCAAACCCCAAAAGCCGCCATTACCGCCCCGATTTTCCTCAGCCCGTCAAAATATCAGATAACGTTACGGGCTGGATTGAGAGCGAAATCACGGCATACATCGAAAAATGCGCCGCCCAGCGCAAAGATACAGGAGCAGCAGCATGAAGACCGCTTATCAGACCATGAAAGAAGCAGAAGCCGCATTCAGCCGCTTGGCAAAGCTGGAACAGCAACAAGCCGCTAAAGAAGCCAAGCACAAAGCCAAGATTCAGGCATTGACCGACAAATACGCCGCTGATATTGAGCCGCTGGCAAGCGAACAAACCGCTATCCGCGCCGCGCTTGCCGACTATGCCGCCGCCCACCGCGACGAACTGACCGCCAACGGCAAAACCAAGACCGCCTCTATCGGCAAAGGTCGTCTGAAATGGCGCAAACAGCCTGACAAGCTGGAAATCACGGGCGATACGGAAACCATCATTGCCGCCCTGAAACGCCGCCGCTTAAGCCGCTTTATCCGCGTAAAAGAAGAATTGAACAAATCCGCCATCATTGCCGAAATCGGCAAACTGAAAACACCGATAGACGGTATCAAAACTGTATCAGGCGGCGAAGTATTGAGTATTGAAACAGGGGCATGACATGGACAAAAGAACAACAATCAGCAGTGATGAAATTTTAAGCGCAATTTCCGACAAGTGCGCCGAAGTATTGAAGAATTTGGGCATAAATTCAGCCCATGCACACCGCGCCGCTATTGCCGTTGCAGACAATATTTCTTTTGAGTTCGGTGGGCAGCTTGTCTATTTCAAGCAGTGCAAAAAAGAAGATATTGAAGAGAGAAACCTAACCATTATCGAAGAATACAAAAGCGGCTTGATGACCGTAGGGGAAATCGCCCGCAAATACGGAATTTCCATGCAGTCGGTTTATGTGATTTTAAGAAAGGCAAAAAATGAATCTTGAAATCAAGCGTTTTCAAATTTCAAAAGTCGGAACGCATACCGATTCACGCGGCGCAAAACACTTTTTCAGTAGCGAAAAGCTGCAAGCCGTAGCTGACGAGTACAACCGCCGAAAAGCGGCAAAGGGCAAAAGCGCTCCCCTGTTCATCGGGCATCCGTCCATGTTGAAAACCCCGCCAAAGCCTTTGGGCTTGGTTACTGAATTGACCTTTTCAGACGGCAAACTATACGCAGAAGCGTATTCAACCGACGAACTGACCGACCTAATACGACGCGGCGTTTATAAGCACTGTTCGGCAGGTTTCGACTTATTGAAGGGCGGCGGCTTGAAACTGAATCACGTTGCCTTTTTGAACCATCCCGCCGTTAAAGGCATGGACGCGCTGGATTTTGGTGCAGGGCAGGCGGGATACATCACATTTGAAACCGAAATATGCCAGTTTTCCGAGCCTGAATATCCGAGCGAAGCGCACCGACTGGACGCATACGCCCGCGCCTATATGCAGGAACACCCGCAAGCCGACTATGCCGCCGCCGTAAGAGCCTGTTTACATCTGACGAACTACCGATAAAGGACAATGAAATGACTGTAATTGATACCGCAAAATCTGCCGTAAATGCTTTTAAAGCACAAGCCGCCAAAATTCAAACAGAGCGCGAAAATACCGCCTCTTCAATCGGCAAACTGAAAGCAGAAATCAAGCGTTTGCGCGATATGCCCGTTTCCCGTGCTGATTTTAGTCTGATTTTAAAAGAGCACATCAAGGCGCAATCGGATCAGAGCGCAAACCGCCTTGTTTCCGCCCTTGAGCAGACAAAACTCAATTCAGACGGCAACGGCTTGGAATTTGACCGTTACAACCGCCGCCCGCTGGAATCGCTTGAATCCAATATTTATTCAGGCTGGCTTTTTTTCAGGCATGAAAACCGATTATGACTTTCTGTCTTACAGCCAACTGGAAAACGGGGCGGGCGGCATCCGCAGCCTGCTTTGCTTCTTGTTTCCCGACATCATCCACGACCGAATCATGCAGACGGTAAACGAAAAAATCGGCGACAAATGGGGCAATGACGACTTGCCGAGCGTATCCGAACGCCGAGAAAAAATCATTGATATGCAAAACGAAATCAAAGATTTAGAGGGGAAATTAGCCGAATTGGACGCGGCAATCAAAGAATTTGGGGCGCAAACCGCTTGACAGCGGCAAAAGGCGGGGCAATAATGCGTCTGTCGTCTTCAATAGGACGAACAGCCGTGAGAAGCTGAAATCAACTAGGCAAGTAAGCCGCCCAAAGCGTATCAGAGTTACCCGATAGCCCGAATACCCCAAGCGGCATTTTCTTATCTTGCATTCCCCCTGTTTTACCTTTTTCAATGGCAGGCAGGGGCAAAGAGGGCTTTATGCCCGCTGGTTCTAGTTGCCAGTTTCTCACCCTTTGCCCTTTGCCCGCCGCCCCACCGCGTGAGAACGGAAAGGCGGCATATCAGCCAACTAGAAAGGTAACAACATCATGACTAAAGTCATCACAAAAGCCATCACACCCGAATTCACTAATTCAGAAATCCCGCAATCATTCTTTCACGGCGAACAGGATATTTATATCCTGAACGAAGCCGCCTACCGTCAAATCGAGCGCGTAGCCGATATGCTGGCAGCAATGGCGACCTACTCACGCGGTAGCGATAAGCGCGAAGAGCAGCTATTCAATACCTTGTCTTTTACTTCCGAGCTTCTCGAAAAATCCATTTCTTGGAACTGTATTTAATCCTTTGAATCGACCTTTTGCCATGCCTGAAACGGCAACGGCGGGATTTTTGCAGCCCGAAGAAACAAAAAAGCATTTCTGACCGCATTCTGACCGACCTAATACGCCTTTTTTACGCTTGGCAAGGGGTAGATATACCCGAAAGGCAAAACGCCATGAAATACGACCTTTCCGACCTCAAAGCCGCCGCATTTGGACGCTGGCAGGAAATCCACGCCGCATTAGGCATAGACCTCCGCTATTTGAATACGCGCCGCCATTGCCCCTGCCCGTATTGCGGCGGCAAAGACCGTTACCGCTACACTGACCATCGGGGAACGGGCGGATTTATCTGTAATCAATGCACCCCGCAGGGCGGCAGCGGCTTTGATTTGTTGATGTTGGTTTTTGGATATGACTTCAAGGAAGCAACCCGCCAAGTAGCCGCCGTTTTGGGGTTTTCAGACGGCATGACGGGGCAATATCAAGCCCGCTGCCCCTTGCCATCAGAACCCGCCGCGCCGATACAGGATAAACAGCCCGCCTTGCTAAAAGCATGGCACGAAGCCCGCCCGCTGGACGGCAACGACCCCGCAAGCCTGTATCTGCAAACGCGGGGCTTGCCGCCCGATTCTTGGCAGTGGACAGGCGGCGCAATCCGTTTTCATTCCGCCCTTTCCCTTTACGCCTTACGCGCCCTTGACGGACACACCGCCGCCCCTTTGCTGATTGGTTACTACCCCGCCATGATAGCCGCCGTTACCGACACGGGCGGCAATCTTCAGGGTTTACACCTGACTTATCTAGCCCCCGATTCAGACGACCCGCGCCGCTGGCACAAACTGAACGCAACCCACCCCGAAACGGGCGAAGCCTTGCCCGCCAAAAAAATGCGGGCGCGATACCCCGAAGCATTGCGCGGGGCAGCCGTAGCCCTAGCAGCCCCCGATAAGGACGGGCGGATTTTGGTATCGGAGGGCATAGAAACCGCCCTAGCCGCGCGCGCCTTGTTCGGTATTCCCGCCGTTGCCACCCTTTCCGCCATCGGGATGACCCGCTGGCAATATCCGCCAAATGCCCGCGCCCTGTTTATCGCCGCTGACAACGACAACAGCAAGACGGGAATCAAAGCCGCCGAAAGCCTAGCCCGCCGCGCCATTTCTGACGGATTGACCGCCGCCATATGGCAGAGCGATACGGCGGGATTTGACGCATTGGACGCATTGGACGAATACAACACCCGCCAAGCAGACAAAAAAGCCGTCTGAAACCTGATTCAGACGACCGAAAGCTACATTTTCCATTCAAGGATACTGCCATGCTACACCAAAGCAAAAACGACAGCCAAACCGCCGCCCCCGCAAATGATACGCTGTCGGAATTTGAAACCTTTACCATTAAACCCCGTTACGAATGCACGAAAAACGGCGTTTACTTTATCGGCATAAAGACCGATAAAGACGGCAACACGAGCGAAGCCGCCCCGCTTTGGCTTTCCGACCCGATACGGCTTATTGGGCGCGGCATAGACGGCGGCGGCAATCATTACCGCATTATCGAATACAGAGACCGCCTGACCCGTCAAACCAAACAAGCCGCCCTGTCTGCCGCCGATATAGGCACAAATCAAGGCTGGCAGTGTTTGCAGTCATACGGTTTGACTGTCTTATCGGGCAGAGCCAAGCGCGAAAGACTGGCAGACTACCTACAAACTGACGGGCAGGACACCCCATACACCGTAACCGCACAAGCAGGCTGGCATGGCAACGCCTACATCTTACCCAGCGGCGAAACCATACAGCCCGAACACGCCCCAAAAGGACAGGCAAAAACCATTTACAACGGCGATAAAAGCCAAGCCGCCGCATACGCCCCAGCGGGAACGCTGGACGACTGGAACGCAGCCATCGGCAAACACCTGACAGGAAACAGCCGTCTTTGCCTTGCAGTTGGAACAGCCCTAGCCGCGCCCCTGATTGAGCTTTTAGGATTGGAAGCGGGCGGATTCCATCTTTTCGGCGATTCACGCGACGGCAAATCTACCGCCGCCCGCGCCGCATTGAGCGTATGGGGAAACCCCGTCGCTCTTATGCAAACTTGGACAGGCACGGCACACGGATTCAGCAACTTAGCCAACGCCCGTAATGACGGCTTGCTTGTATTGGACGAAATCGGGCAGGCAAACCCCCGCCAAGTAGCCCACACAGCCTATTCAGTTATCAACGGTATATCCAAAGTGCAGGGCGCGAAAGACGGCGGCAACCGAGAATCGACCCGCTGGAAAGTCTTATTGTTTTCCACAGGGGAAAAGCCGCTTGAAAACTTCGTAGAGCGCGGCGGCGAAAAATGGCAGGCAGGGCAGGCAGCCCGCTTGCCGTCTATCCCCAGCAATGCAGGGAAAGGATTAGGCATTTACGACACTTTGCATGACTTCGAGAGTGGGCATTATTGAGCGAACACATCAACCAATCAGCAGCAGCAAACTATGGCACATTGGGGCGCGCCCTGATTGCTCTGATACAAAATACCCCTGAATCCGTAGCTACCGCCCGCGCCTTGCAAGACGACTTCATGCAGACCCTGCCCGCATTGAACGGACAGGCGCGAACCGCAGCATTACGCCTAGCCGCCACCGCCGCCGCGCTGGAACTTGCCGCCCGCGCCCGCCTGATACCGTTACCCATAGGCGGCGGAATTGCCGCCATCAAACAATGCTTTGAAGACTGGCGAGAACGGACGGGCGGCGGCAAATACGAAGACCGCGCCATTATTGGACAGGCAGCGGCATTCATGGATATAAACGCCCTGTCTATGCGCTTTTCCGATTGGAACAGCCAAACCGTAAACCGCGACCATGCAGGATACAGACGGCAGGAAGGCGAAGACGATGAATATTGGATAATTCCCGTTACTTTTGAATCCGAAATCTGCCAAGACTTCGACAAACAGAAAGTATGCGAAGTCCTACATGCCGCCCAATGGCTGAAAAAGCCCGAAAATCAAAGGGGCTGGACGCACCAACGGAAACGGAAAGGCGCAATCAGCCGTTTCTATGTCCTCATAGGCGAAGCCCCGCCCGATACCGACGAATAAACCAAGCCCGCCCGAACATTCAGGCGGGCTTTTTTGCGTTTGCGGTTTTTACCCGTCAATTTCAGACGACCTTAAAACATAAAACCGCCAAATTTGCGAAATGCGGGCATTTTCCTGTCTGCCTATATCTACCTATACTAAAACAATGAAACCCGCCAAATTCCGCAAATTTACCCCGTTAGCGTTCAAATTTTGCCGCCAAGCCGTGCCAGCACCTGAAACAGCCCGCCGTACTCACCGAAAAAACCTATATAGGAACACAAAAAAGTGTCGTTACCGTCGTTACCACAAAACTTTACAATATATAAGTACATGAATATAAATATAAAATAGGAAGAAAAAGCGGTAACGACACCCCCTTTTTTATGTCGTTACCGTGTCGTTACCGTCGTTACCGTCGTTACCCTTTTCTTTTCATAGACTTATCGTGTAAAAATTTGTAAGTATCGACAGGTAACGACACAGATTTTTTTATGTCGTTACCGTGAAAGCCTTGCCCCGTAAGGGTTTGCGGGCGCGGTAACGACGGTAACGACACCTTTGTGTGTATATATAGCGTTTTTTTCTGAATCGGGATAATGTTGGAAGAAGTGGGATAATTTGAGATGACCGCCCGCCGATTGCCGCCAAATTTTCAGACGACCGAGCGCGGGGAAATGTGTATCATGAGAGCTACAAAACACCGCCGAAAAATTTTGGCTTTGACAAATAGGGGGTATATTTGGGGGTATTTTGATGATTGCTGAAAATAATATATATAAATATCAGAATCTTAATCATTCAATTTTAGTCTCTCCGTCGCACCATTAACAATAAATAAATCAAGCAATTAATACACATTGGTACAATTTAGGGACGCAAAATACAGGCCACCTGATTTAACCAGGTGGCTTTTTTATCGGGCTTAGATAAATTTAAAACCATATAAATCAGAGTCTTGCAATATATTCAAAAATCTCTTGCATTACTGTTAAAACATCGGTTACACGCCAAACAACCTGAAGGAATTGCGCCACAAGTACGGCTTGATGCAAGAGCGGGTTGCCGAGATTACGGGTGTAACTTTGGCTACGGAACAAAAATAGGAGGCGGCAATGGGTTTAAAAGCGCATTGCGATATGCCGCACACACGTTGGTTGGTTTTGTTGGAGTATTTGGGGAATCTTTAAATCGGTTTTGTTTGAATAATATCGGAATGATGCCGTCTGTAAGCAAATTTGCTTCAGGTGGCTTTTTATTTGCTTTTGGAAATGGTTTGTCGGTGTGTTTTTTGTGTAACTTATATGTGAATGGAAAAGGTGAGAAGAGGGTTGGGCAATGAATGATTTGGTTAGATACGATCCGTTGGAACACGGGCAGCTTGCTGGAGGGTTGAAGAAGTATCGCGGCTTTACGCAAAAGGATGCGCGGGCGGCTGCCGACGATACGGCGTTGACGCGCGGGTTTAAAAATTCTGCATGTTCGGTGCGTATGGCGTGGAATGCTTTTACGCGTGATACAGAGGAACTCAGCCAACTGAAGGCTGAGGATATGGATTATCGGAAGATTCATGAGGGGCATAAGTCTCAGACTCGCAGGGAGCTTGGCGTGGCTTGGCATAAGGGCGAAGGTGTCGGCGCGGTGGACAAGGCGACGATGAGGCTTGGCGGCGGTATTTTGAATATGGGCAGGAAAGCCGCCGAGAAAGCTGTATTGAAGAAAATGGGCGTTGCGGCGGCTAAGGGAATGCCTGAATTTGCGGCTTTGGCAGCCAAGGAGTCCGTCAAGGGCGGATTGGGCGGTGCGGCACGGCACGCGGCGGCTTTGCACGAGTTGCGCGGCGTGGTGGCGCAGTGGAACAGGAAGCATTCGAAGCGTGCCATTAAGTCGGAAAACATTATGGCGGGCGTGAGGAACCGGCAACGGCGCGTTGCGGGGGCGAAAGACGGCATTTATCTGCCGGACAAGCACTCGGATGCGCGTACCGACGGCGGTTTTGCCTTCGGGCATTGAGGAAGTCCTGAACCTGAAAATGGTTCGGGCTTTTTTTAGGCGGTTGAATGCCGCCGATACGGTTGGTTTAATGGGTTTTTTAACGGAAAGGTACGGTATGGCTAATACACTTTACGATACTTCCCGCCAGATGTTCTTGGAGGGGCAGTTGAACTGGGCGGATGATACGGTCAAGGTCGCTTTGGTGGATACCAATGCTTATACGCCGAATGTGGCTCCCATGAGCATACCGACGATAAACATGCAAACAACCTTATTTCAATGGATGTATATCAGTATATGGCAAACGGTTTTTCTTCAGGCGTTACCATCGGCGCATCAGTCGGTACTGCAGTTGTCAGTATCAAGTCGGTCAAGTCTTCTTCATCTTATTATTTCATTTGACTTTTTTTATTTATCAACCTTAATTTCCGAGCAGTACGGAATTTTGCGAATCCTACATTATGTAACGGATCAGGTACAAAACCTGATAAAAAATATAGTGGATTAACAAAAATCAGGACAAGGCGACGAAGCCGTAGACAGTACAAATAGTACGGCAAGGCGAGGCAACGCCGTACTGGTTTTTGTTAATCCACTATACATGCCGTCTGAAGCTGTTGCAGACAAAGGGGATAATGTCCGACTTTGGTCGGCAGTTCTGTTTCAGACGGCATGGTTTATTTTTCGACGGGCAGCCCGAAATGCAGGTAGGTGCGTTCGGTCGCCATCCTGCCGCGCGGGGTGCGTTGCAAAAAGCCTTGTTGGATGAGGTAGGGTTCGATAACGTCTTCGATGGTGTCCGTAGATTCGCCGATGGCGGCGGCAACATTATCCAAACCGACGGGGCCGCCGCCGAATTTGTGCAAAACGGCTTCGAGAAATTTCCTGTCCATCACGTCCAGCCCCTGCGCATCCACGTCCAGCATACTTAAAGCGGCATCGGCGACGGCGGCATCGATTACGCCGTTGTTTTTCACGTCGGCGAAATCGCGCACGCGGCGCAACAGGCGGTTGGCGATGCGCGGCGTGCCCCGGCTGCGTTTGGCGATTTCTTCCGCGCCTTCTTCGGACATATCGAGCTGCAACAGTTGTGCCGAACGGCTGACGATGGTGGTAAGGTCGCGGTTTTCGTAAAACTCGAGGCGGGAGACGATGCCGAAGCGGTCGCGCAACGGATTGGTCAGCATACCGGCGCGGGTGGTCGCGCCGACAAGCGTGAAGGGCGGCAGGTCGATTTTGACGGAACGGGCGGCGGGCCCTTCGCCTATCATAATGTCGAGCCGGTAGTCTTCGAGCGCGGGGTAGAGGATTTCTTCCACAACAGGGCTTAGCCGGTGGATTTCGTCGATAAACAATACGTCGTGCGGATCAAGGTTGGTCAAAAGGGCGGCGAGGTCGCCGGCGCGTTCGAGGACGGGGCCGCTGGTTTGGCGCAAATTCACGCCCAACTCTTTGGCGATGATGTGGGCAAGGGTGGTTTTGCCCAGTCCGGGCGGGCCGAAAAGCAAAACATGGTCGAGTGCTTCGCCGCGTTTTTTGGCGGCCTGGATGAAAATGGCGAGCTGCTCTTTGGCTTTATGCTGCCCGATGTAGTCGTCCAGCGTTTTGGGGCGGAGGGCGCGTTCGAGCAGTTCTTCCTGTTCGGAGGCGGTTTGGGCAGCAACGATGCGTTGCGGTTGCGCGGCGGTCAGGTTGTCGGTTTGCAGCATAGTGTTCCCTTTGTCGGGTATGCCGTCCGAACGGTCGGCGGCGTTTCAGACGGCATTGGAAAGATAACGGTCAAAAGCGTTTTATCCGCGCGTTTCGCGCCAAACGAGATAGTCGCGCAGGGGCGGCATAGGCGGGTTGATGCAGTGGGGGCAGATGCCTGTGGTGTCTTCATCGTCGCTGTCGATGTGATAAGCGTTGGGGTCGAAGCGGACTTGCTGCATCACCGCCTGCGCCAACGCCTGCGCCTGAACAACGTCGAAATTGAATTTTTCGAGGATTTCGTTCAACAGGCGGATTTCGCCACCGCTAAATTCCGCACTGTGTTTGAGGATGAGGCGTTGGTAATCTTCGTTGTTGATTTTAGGCAATAAATCGGTTTTCAGGGTCATGATTTTATGTTGGGGGCGGGATGGCTGAAGCGTGAATTATAGCGGATATGGCGGCGGCTGTTTTAAAGCTTGGATCGGGTATCGTCCTCAAAACTTTAAAAGTGGCTGCATTGGGCGTTTTAATGTTTTTCTGTTTTGTCTTGCGCCGCCCGGAACGCTTTTTGCAACGGGGCGATTTGTGCCAGCCGCGCCCGGTCGATTTGTTCGGCGATAAGGTGCGCTTTTCCTTGTGCGCGGCATTCGGCGGCGATTTTGCCCGAATCCGCCTGATTGGCGGCTTCGAGCAGAGCAAGCCAGTGCGCGCGCTGGGGGTAGGGCGTGTGTTCGCGGTTCAGACGGCCTTGCGTGTCGGCAATGCAGACGTTTAAGGCAGCGGAGAAGCGTTCGGGTCGTCTGAAAGCGTCGGTTTTTTTCAAAACGTTCAGAATGGTTTGGCTTTTAAGCTGTCCGACTTGGTGGAAAATAATGTGCCAACGGCAAACCAATTCGGCAAGCTCGGCGCAATATTTCGGCGCGCGCAGCCGCTGATTGACTTCGCGCACGGGTTCGACACCGGCGAGGTCGTGTCCGTGGTGGCGCGGCAGGATGTCGGACGGCGTTTTGGCTTTGCCCAAATCGTGCAGCAGGGCGGCATAGCGTTCGGGCAGGCTCAAACCCATATTGGCGGCGCGTTGCAGCGTCATCAGGGTATGGATGCCGCTGTCGATTTCGGGATGGTAGTCGGCGCGTTGCGGCACGCCGAAGAGGGCATCGACTTCGGGCAGCAAGACTTTGAGCGCGCCGCATTCGCGCAACACTTCAATCATCTTTCGGGGATTTTTTTCCATCAAACCTTTCGCCAATTCCTGCCAGACGCGTTCGGCAACCAATGCGTCCGCTTCGCCGTTTTCCACCATCTGCCGCATCAGCTTCATGGTTTCTTCGGCGATTTCAAATCCGTAGCGCGCGGCAAAGCGGGCAGTACGCAGGATGCGGACGGGGTCTTCGGCAAAGGCCGGGGAAACGTGGCGCAAAATGCCTGCCGCCAAATCCCGTTGTCCGCCGAAAGGGTCGATAATCTTGCCGTCCGCATCTTGCGCCATCGCGTTGATGGTCAGGTCGCGGCGCATCAAATCCTGCTCCAGCGTAACGTCTTTGTCGGCGTGGAAACTGAAACCGGCATAGCCTTTGGCGGTTTTGCGTTCGGTGCGGGCGAGGGCGTATTCTTCGTGTGTTTCGGGATGGAGAAACACGGGAAAGTCTTTGCCGACTGGCTGGAAACCTTGCGCCTGCATCGTTTGCGCGTCTGCACCGACGACCACCCAATCGCGGTCTTTGACGGGCAAGCCCAAAAGATAATCGCGGACGGCGCCGCCGACGAGGTAAGTCTGCATATGCTTTGTGTTTTAAAGTTATTAAAGTTATCAAGAATGCCGTCTGAAGCGGCTTCAGACGGCATTGTTCCAACCGGAGGGGTTGCGCTTATGCTACGCCTTTTTTCTCCAAATAGCTTTCGTAATCGCCCAGGTAATGTTCGTAACCGCCCTTGCCGTCCAGTTCGATAATCTGCGTGGCGAGCGAGGAGACAAATTGGCGGTCGTGCGACACGAAAATCAGCGTGCCCTTATATTTTTCCAGCGCCATGTTCAAGGATTCGATGCTTTCCATGTCCATATGGTTGGTCGGTTCGTCCATGACCAAGACATTGGGTTTCAACAGCAGCAGTTTGCCGTACAGCATACGGCCTTTTTCGCCACCGGAGAGAACCTTTACTTTTTTCACGACATCGTTGCTGCCGAAGAGCAAACGCCCCAAAGTGCCCCGGATGACTTGTTCGTCGTCGCCTTCCTGACCCCATTGGCGCATCCATTCGCTCAAATCCATATCGACATCGAAGTCGTTTTCGTGATCTTGCGGATAGTAGCCGACGCTGGCTTTTTCCGCCCATTTGATGCTGCCTTCGTCCGGCAGCAGGCCGTCTGAATATTCGGGGTTGTACGCGCCCGCCAAGAGTTTCAGCAAGGTAGATTTACCTGCGCCGTTCGGGCCGATGATGGCGAGGCGTTGTCCCGCTTCGAGGATGAAGTTCAGGTTTTTAAACAACTGGGTTTCAAAGCGTTTCGCCAGTTTTTCCACTTCTACAGCCTGACGGTGCAGCTTGGCTTTTTCGTCGGCTTCAAAACGGATATACGGGTTTTGACGGGTAGACGGTTTGACTTCGACCATCTCCGATTTGATTTTGTCTGCCTGTTTCAGACGGCTGGTTGCCTGACGGGCTTTGGATTTGTTGGCACTGAACCGCGCCACAAATTCTTGCAATTCCTGCAATTTTTCCTTCGCCTTGGCATTGTCTTTCAGGGCGCGCTCACGCGATTGGGCGGAAGCGAGCATATAGTCGTCGTAGTTGCCCGGATAGATGGTGATGGTGTTGTAGTCCAAATCCGCCATGTGGGTGCAGACTTCGTTCAAAAAGTGACGGTCGTGCGAGATGATGATCATCGTGGAATCATATTGGTTCAACACGCCTTCCAACCAGCGGATGGTGTTGATGTCCAAGTTATTGGTCGGTTCGTCAAGCAACAGCACATCCGGCTTGGAGAACAGGGCTTGCGCCAGCAATACGCGCAGTTTGAAGCCTGGGGCGACTTCCGCCATTTTCGCATTGTGCAAATCTTCGGAAATGCCCACGCCGCTCAATAATTCGGCGGCGCGCGCTTCGGCGGTGTAGCCGTCGTATTCGGCGAACTTGGCTTCCAGTTCGGCGGCTTTCATGTAGTCGTCTTCGGTGGCTTCGAGGTTGGCGTAAATCGCGTCGCGTTCGGTCATCGCCGCCCACATTTCGGTATGCCCCATCATTACCACGTCCAGCACGCGCATCTCTTCGTAGGCAAACTGGTCTTGGCGCAATTTACCCAAACGCACGCCGTTTTCAATCGCTACTTCGCCGGCCGTCTGTTCCAAATCGCCGCCGAGGATTTTCATGAAGGTGGATTTGCCCGAGCCGTTCGCGCCGATCAAGCCGTAGCGGTTGCCTTCGCCGAATTTGACGGATACGTTTTCAAACAGCGGCTTCGCGCCGAACTGCATGGTAATGCCGTTGGTAGAAATCATTATGGGTAAAACCTTATATTGAACAATAGATTAAATTTGTTGAATTTTCGGATTATAACATAACCCCCTTACCGTCTGAAACAGACGGGCAAATTTTCAGACACTTATAGTAAAATATCGGCTTTATTATTTCAGGCAAAAGGTTTCCAAATGATAATCCTTCACGGCATTCCCAACTGCGACACGGTCAAAAAAGCCAAAAACAGGCTTGCCGGATACGGCTTGGAGTTTGAATTTCGGGATTTTAAGAAACAGAGGCCGTCTGAAGCGGAAATCTGCTCGTGGCTGGAACAAGTGCCTTTGGAAACCCTGCTCAACAAACGCGGGACAAGCTGGCGCAAACTCAATGCCGAAACGCAGCAAAAAGCCCTGTCCTCGACGGCGGAGGCCGTCAAACTGATGTCCGAAATGCCGAGCCTGATCAAGCGTCCCGTATTGGAGTGCGGCGGCAGGGTTTACGCCGGCTTCAGCGAAGAATCTTATCGGGAGATGTTCAAACCTTAACCTTCGTGCAGACGCGTATAAAAACCGTTACAATACGCCGCTTGAATTTCCCGATTCCATTCCATATCCCGATTTAAAATATGTTCCATTCCATCGAAAAATACAAAACTCCCGCCCAAGTCCTTTTGGGGCTGATCGCATTAACCTTCGTCGGCTTCGGGGTCAGCACGGTATCCCATCCGGGCGCCGACTACATCGTCCGAGTCGGAGACGAGAAAATCAGTGAGCAGTCGCTTAATGCCGCCGTCCAAAACGAACAGGCGGACGGCGGCAGCCCGTCACGCGATGCCGTATTCCAATCCCTGCTGCAACGCGCCTATCTGAAACAAGGTGCAAAACTGATGGGTATTTCGGTTTCTTCCGAACAAATCAAACAGATTATTGTAGACGATCCTAATTTTCACGATGCAGGCGGCAAATTCGACCACGCGCTTTTAAACCGCTACCTGTCGCAACGCCATATGTCTGAAGACCAGTTTGTCGAAGAAATCCGCGATCAGTTTGCCTTACAGAATTTGGTAAACCTTGTCCAAAACGGCGTATTGGTCGGCGACGCGCAGGCGGAACAGCTGATCAGGCTGACCCAGGTCAACCGCACCATCCGTTCGCACACTTTCAACCCCGACGAATTCATCGCCCAAGTCAAAGCGTCTGAAGCCGATTTGCAGAAATTTTATAATGCGAACAAAAAAGACTACCTGCTGCCGCAGGCGGTCAAATTGGAATATGTCGCCCTGAATCTGAAGGATTTTGCAGACAAGCAGAACGTCAGTGAAACGGAAGTGAAAAATGCGTTTGAAGAGCGCGTGGCGCGTTTGCCGGCAAATGAAGCCAAACCTTCTTTCGAGCAGGAAAAAGCCGCCGTTGAGAACGAATTGAAAATGAAAAAGGCGGTTGCCGACTTCAATAAGGCAAAAGAAAAGCTGGGCGATGACGCGTTCAACCATCCTTCCTCGCTTGCCGAAGCCGCCAAAAACAGCGGTTTGAAAGTGGAAACTCAAGATACGTGGTTGAGCAGGCAGGACGCGCAAATGTCCGGTATGCCCGAAAACCTGATCAATGCCGTATTCAGCGACGACGTATTGAAGAAAAAACACAATTCCGAAGTATTGTCTATCAATAATGAAACCGCATGGGTCGTCCGTGCCAAAGAAGTCCGCGAAGAAAAAACCTTACCGTTTGAAGAAGCCAAAGATGCGGTGCGTCAGGCTTATATCCGCGCTGAAGCCGCCAAACTTGCCGAAAACAAGGCAAAAGAAACGCTGGCGCAGTTGAGCGGAGGCAAGGCAGTTGACGTGAAATGGTCGGAAGTGTCTATTTTGGGCGCGCAGCAGGCAAGGCAGTCCATGCCGCCCGAGGCTTATGCGGAACTGCTGAAAGCAAAACCTGCAAACGGCAAACCCGCCTATGTCAGACTGACCGGCCTGCCGGCACCCGTGATTGTCGAAGTACAGGCGGTTACTCCGCCCGATGATACCGCCGCGCGCATCCCTCCTGCGAAACAGGCTTTGGCGCAACAGCAGTCTGCCAATACCTTCGACCTGCTGATCCGCTATTTCAACGGCAAAATCAAACAGACCAAAGGAGCGCAATCGGTCGACAACGGCGACGGTCAGTAATTGACACTTTTGTTGACGACATAACGGTCGGAATATTCCGACCGTTTTCCCATATGGCGGAGTATGATGAATTCCAAAAAACAGGATGCCTTCCAAAGGCTGATCGGTGCGCTGAAAGTATTGCCCAACGTCGGGCCGAAATCGGCACAGCGGATGGCGTACCATCTGTTGCAGCACAAGCGCAAAGAGGCTGAAGAGCTGGCGGATGCCTTGCAGACAGCATTGAAGCAGGTTCACCATTGCGCGAGGTGCAACACGTTTTGCGAAGGCGGATTGTGCGATATTTGTGCCGATGAAACACGCGACGGTCGGCGGCTGATGGTGGTGCATATGCCTGCCGACGTGTCGAATATGGAAGCGGCAAACTGCCACGACGGGATGTATTTCGTCCTGATGGGGCAAATCAATACGGCATTGGGAATGGACGTATCCGCCATCGCATTGGATAGGCTGGCGCAACGGCTGGGCGGCGGGGAAGTCGAAGAAATCATTATTGCAACCGCCTTTACCGCAGAAGGCAATGCGACGGCATATGTCCTGTCCGAGTTTTTCAAAAACCTGCCTTACAAAGTCAGCAGGCTGTCGCAGGGCATCCCCTTAGGCGGCGAATTGGAATATGTCGATGCGGGAACGCTGGCGCAGGCGGTGTACGAACGCCGCCTGATTAAAGAAGGCGGGGCGTAACGCCGCCAATGCAAAATGCCGTCTGAAGCCTTCAGACGGCATTTTTCCGGGCGGTTTACTTGCAGTTTAGCCCTTGAATCTGCAATGCGCCTCCGTTGCCGACTTTGAACACGCACTGTGTCGCGCTGCTGCCGGACACGGTAATGCTGCCGCTGCCGCCGTTCAGGCTGACAGGTTCTTTAACGCCCATACCGACTGCCGTTGCCGCCAGCTTTTGCGCGTCGGCTTCGGAATAAGGCGTGTTGTTGGCATCGATTTTGATTTCTTTGGCATAGGCTGTCGAAACAGTAAAAACGGCAACAGCACACAAAGCAGAGATTTTCCTGATATTCATTGTTTTCCTTAAAGAAAAGGTTTTGTTTCAAGAGAAGGATAGGGCAGTTCGGCACGTTGTGCAAGTTTTCCGCCCTGTTTTTCCGAATTTGCCACATACCGCGTCTTTATTTACACAGCCTGCCGTTCGGACGCTGCCGGGGTTTTACGGTACAATAAACTTTTGCCGCCGCCCCCAAACCACCGTCCGGGGGCGGTACATTTGCAGACATTTTTAAGGTAGCGTTATGTTTTCTCTAGAGGCTTGGATAGGCTTGAGGTATCTCAGGGCGAAAAAGCGCAACGGCTTTATGTCGTTTATCACGATGGTTTCGATTGCCGGAATCGCCTTGGGCGTAACCGCGCTGATTGTCGTCTTATCGGTTATGAACGGCTTTCAGAAAGAAATACGCGGGCAGCTCCTGAATGTCGCGCCGCACGCCGAAATCGGCTATATCGACAATACGGATACGGATTGGCGCAACCTGCTTCGGTTTACCGAAAACCGCAAAGGTATTTTGGCTGCCGCGCCCTATGTTTCCAATCAGGCATTGCTGGCAAACGCGGGCGAAATCAGGGGCGTGCAGATGCGCGGCATTTTGCCGTCTGAAGAGCGCAAAGTGGTGGAATACGGCGACAAAATGCCGGCAGGCAAGTTTGAAGACCTGATTCCGGGCGAGTTTGACATTATCCTCGGTGTCGGTTTGGCGGAGGCTTTGGGTGCGGAAGTCGGCAATAAAGTTACCGTCATCACGCCGGAGGGTAACGTTACCCCCGCCGGAGTCGTACCGCGCCTGAAGCAGTTTACCGTGGTCGGCCTGGTCAAGACGGGCGTTTACGAAGTGGACAACTCATTGGCGATGACGCATATCCAAGACGCGCGCGTACTGTACCGCTTGGATAAGGAAGTTGCGGGGCTGCGGCTGAAACTCTCCGACCCGCAAAACGCCCCCGCATTGACGGCAACACTGATTCCGGAGGCGCAAAGGGACGCGGTTTGGGTGCGCGATTGGACGTACAGCAACCGCAGCTATTTTGAGGCGGTCGAACTGGAAAAACGGATGATGTTCATCATCCTGACGCTGATTATCGCCGTGGCGGCGTTCAACCTTGTCTCTTCCTTGGTAATGGCGGTTACGGAAAAGCAGGCGGACATTGCGATTTTGCGGACTTTGGGTCTTTCCCCTGCTGGCGTGATGAAGATTTTTATGGTGCAGGGCGCGTTTTCAGGCTTTTTCGGCACGCTGGCGGGGGTGGTCTGCGGCGTGCTTTTGGGTTGGAATGTCGGCAGGGTCGTGGCGTTTTTTGAAAACCTGCTCGGTGTCCACCTCATCAATTCTCAGGTTTATTTTATCGACTACCTGCCCAGTGATGTCGATATGGGCGACGTTGCCCTGATTGCCTGCATTTCTTTGGGACTGTCTTTCGTTGCCACGCTCTACCCGAGCTGGCGCGCGTCAAAAACCCAACCGGCGGAGGCTTTGCGTTATGAGTGAGTTGATTTTGAAATGCGAAGGCGTGGGCAAACGCTATCGGGACGGCGGTTTGGACGTTCCGGTGCTGCACGGCTTGGATTTGGAAATCCGCGCGGGGGAAAGCACCGGCATCATCGGTTCTTCGGGCAGCGGCAAATCGACGCTGCTGCATATTTTGGGCGGGCTGGATATGCCGTCTGAAGGCAGGGTGCTGCTGATGGGCGAGGATTTGCGTACATTAAGCCAGCGACAACTGGGCATCCTGCGCAACCGCCATCTCGGTTTCGTGTACCAGTTCCACCATCTTCTGCCTGAATTTTCGGCACTGGAAAACGTGATGATGCCGCTTCTGATCGGCAAAAAAAGCCGTGAAGAGGCGGCAGAAACGGCAATGTCGATGCTCGACAAGGTCGGACTGAAACAGCGTTCGACGCACCGCGCGGGCGAACTTTCAGGCGGTGAGCGGCAGCGTGCCGCCATTGCACGCGCCCTGGTCACCCAACCCAAATGCCTGCTTGCCGACGAACCGACCGGCAATCTCGACCGTGCGAACGCCAGGAATGTTTTGGATATGATGCTGGAACTGAAAACAGAATTGGGAACGGGGCTGGTGGTCGTAACGCACGACGACGAACTCGCCGGCCGCTTCGAGCGCGTGATGGTTATGAAGGACGGCAGCCTGCACACCAAGCAGGGCGCAAACGCCTAAACATCCGAAACAACACCGCGCCGTCTGAAGCCCCGCGCCTTCAGACGGCATTTCGACAAGGAATACGATGGAACGGCAGACAGATGAATTTGCCCAAGCAGCGGCAAGGGCGGCAATCCGTTTTTTGGAACGCTATGCGGGTTCAGGCAGCGAAGTGCTTGCAAACTGTACCGAACGCCTGTTTCAGGCATTGCAGAACGGTCATTCGTTTATCCGTTTGAGCAGTGGCGAGGCTGGCGCGCTGCCGGCACTCGCACCCGTGGTCGGAACATCCGCCGCGCCTTTGATTTTGGAAGGCAGAAGGCTGTTTTTGGGCAGGATGTGGCAGTTGGAATACGATTTGGCTGCCGAGATAAAACGCTTGGCGGCAGCCGACACGTCCGCCCCCGACGCGGCAGGCGCGAGGCAAAACCTCGCAAAATGGTTTCAAGGCACGGGCAGCGAAGGGCAGCGCGATGCCGCCGCCTTGGCACTGTTGCAGTCTTTTATGGTGATTACCGGCGGACCCGGGACGGGTAAAACGACAACGGTTGCCAAACTGCTGGCGCTGATTTGCGGTGAAGACGAAAATCTTCCCAACATCGCGCTTGCCGCACCGACGGGCAAAGCGGCGGCACATATGGCGCGCGCGCTGCACCGTGCAATCAACAGTTTTGACGCTCCGGACAACGTCCGCCGCCATCTGCTTAAATTGGAAGGGCAAACCGTCCACCGCCTGCTGAAACTGCGCCCGCCCAAAATGCAGGCGGCGTTCAACCCTGTTTACCCGCTGCTGTTTGACGTATTGATTATCGATGAAGCTTCGATGCTGGATACGGTATTGATGCTTCAGCTTTTAAAGGCCGTTAAAACAGGGGCGCGAGTGATTCTGCTGGGGGATGAAAACCAGCTCCCGTCTGTCGGAATCGGGGCGGTGCTGTCCGTTTTGTCGCAAAAAACCGTTTTGGACGGAGAAACGCACCAAAGGCTGGCCGGCTTCCTTCCGGAACACGGTTTCAGCGTCAGCGCAAATCCGCCCGTGTTGGCGCAAAACACCGCCCATCTGTCGTTCAGCCACCGCTTCGGCGACAACAGCGGCATCGGCTGCCTTGCCCGTGCCGCCGTATCGGGTGATGAGGGGGCGTGGGCATTGTTTGACCGGTTTCCGGACGAACTGGAACATTCGGAATGCCGTCTGAACGCTCAGGTCGAAAGGTTGTACCGGACTCACAAAGCCTATTGGCAGGCGGTAGACGAAGGCAACATCGAATCCGCCTATGCGGGCATCTCGGATATCGTCGTCCTTGCAGCTTGGCGGCAGGATGCGGAAGACTTCAACGAAGCCTATTGCAGCCATGTACGCCGCAAAATGAACATACCGGAACATCCGGCATATTTTGCCGGAGAGCCGATTATGATCAGGCAGAACGACTACGCGCTCGAACTGTTCAACGGCGACATCGGACTGATTATGGAAGATGTCGGACGGCAGGGCAGCCTTGCCGCCTATTTTGCCGATGCGGACGGGTTTAAAAAGGTTGCAGTCAGCTGCCTGCCCGATTTCGAACCCGCTTTCGCGCTGACCGTCCATAAAAGCCAAGGTTCGGAATATCGGGAAGTCTGGCTGCTGCCGCCCTCTGCAGCACCTTCGAACGAAGAGGACGATGCGCTTTCCGGCTTGAGCAGGGAGCTGCTTTACACAGCCATTACCCGCGCGAGGGAAAAGTTCGTATTTTTCGGCGGGGAAGAAGCCTTCCGGCAAGCCGCCGCCACCGTCAAAACCCGTCAGACGGCATTGGGCAGTATGCTTGGGCGGGTATTTTCACAAGGATAATCCGCACGAATGCCGCGCCGCCGCCCCTTATGCCTTTTTCAAACGGTATAGGAAAGTGGTTTCCCGGGTTCGCGCAAAAGCAAGCGGATCGCTCGGATTCGCGGCTTTTTTGTGCTTCGGCTTGGTTTTCATCATATCGGCAACACGCAAACCCGCCCGGATAAATGCCTTTTCCAAAAAATCGGCAGGACGCAGCCCCAAATGCTCTGCAAGGTCGGAAATAATCAGGCGGATTTCGCCGTCGGGATTCAGATGTTTCGGCGCATCCCTTAAAAACGCGGCCAACATCGCAGAATCGGGGTCATATAATGCGGATTCGACGGCGGAAGTCGGCTTGGCGGGCAGCCACGGCGGGTTGCAGACAATCAAATCGGCACGCATATCGGGGAACATATCGGTTTCCCGTATTTCAACCTGTTTTTCCAAACCCAGCCGGGCGATATTGGCCCGGGCGCAGGCAACCGCCCTCGGATTGGTGTCCGTCCCTATCACGGAAGGAATCCCCTGTTTTGCCAATATCGCGGCAAGCACGCCCGAACCCGTCCCGATGTCCAATGCCGTCTGAAACCCCTCTGCCGGCGCTTGGGCGAGCAAATCGAGATATTCGCCGCGCAAGGGCGAAAATACGCCGAAAGGGACATATATCCGCCCGCCGGCTTGGGAAACGGCAACGCCCTTTTTATGCCACTCGTGCGCACCTATAAATCCAAGCAGCAGGTTGAGCGGGAGAAAAAAAGGCTTGACGTTAGGCTTGCCGTACACGTCGAGCAAGGCGGCGCGTATATCGGGCGCGCGTTTGTTGTCCAACACAAAACCGGGGCAGATTTCAACGGCAAGCATATTCAGAATACGGCTCTGTTGCGCCTGCTTCATACGGTGGGCGTGGAAAAGGGCGGCGATATCCGCATCAGAACGGACGGCGGCAGGTTTGCGGACCTTCTTCTTCATTGCCGAAAGCACCTGTTTCGCATTGTGGAAATCGCCCTGCCAGACAGTTGCAATATTTTGATAGGCAGCCTTCAAAATGCCGTCTGCGCCGCTTTCGCGGACATAATGCCAACCTTTGGGCGGTTTTTGCAGACTTTCGTTGCGCCATTTGAACCCGTTATCGGGAAAAATAAAAGAAGACATGGGATACCTGCGTCATGTTTTGAAAATAGGGCGGCAGAACCGCAAACCATACGGATGGTACAGCAAGGAGCGGCAACACAGAACTGTTTTTTGTTCCTGCCTTGTCTTTCCAAGCCCATGCCGTCTGAAGCCGGAATGTTTCAGACGGCATCGCATCAAACTCCATAAATAAACCGCGTATGCTTGAAATAATGCTTTCAACCCCAATTTACGCGGCAATCCGTATTCTGTCAGACACAAGAGAGTACCTATGACACAAAAAGAAAAGCATTTTGAGGAATATGCCGCCTTGGCAACCCTTCCTTTGCGGGATGTCGTCGTTTACCCGCATATGGTTCTGCCGCTGTTTGTCGGCAGGGAGAAATCCATCGCCGCGCTGGAAAACGCCATTACCCGCGAGGAACCGGTTTTCCTGTTGGCGCAAACCGATGCCGCAGTGGAAAACCCCGCAGCCGCAGACCTGTATCAGACCGGTACCGTCGCACAAGTCTTACAGGTATTGAAACTGCCGGACGGCACGGTAAAAGTGCTGGTTGAAGGGCTGTATCGCGGACGCGTCCTGACCATTGAAGACACGGGCGGGCTGTTCGTTTCCCATATAGAGGCGGTCGCGGAAGAAGACACGGGCGGCAATCCCGACCTCGAAGCCGTGCGCCGCACCCTGTTGGCGCAGTTTGAACAATACGCCAAACTCAATAAAAAAATCCCTGCCGAAATCATCGGCAGCATCAACGGCATTGCCGAAAACAGCCGGCTAACCGATACGGTCGCAGCGCATTTGCAGTTGAAACTGGCACAACGCCAACAGATTTTGGAGATTCCCGAAATCGGCAAACGGATGGAATTCCTGCTGGCACAGCTGGAATCCGAACTTGACATTATGCAGGCCGAAAAACGCATACGCGGACGCGTCAAACGCCAAATGGAAAAATCCCAACGCGAATATTATCTGAACGAACAGATTAAAGCGATACACAAAGAACTGGGCGAAGAAGACGAAAACGGCGAACTGGATGCCTTGGAAGCAGATATCAAAAAGGCGGGTATGACCAAAGAAGCGGAAGAAAAATGCCTGTCCGAACTGAAAAAGCTCAAAATGATGCCGCCGATGTCTGCGGAATCCACCGTCGTACGCAACTACATCGACACTTTGCTCGAGCTGCCGTGGAAGAAAAAATCCCGCGTCAGCAAAGACATCGCCAAAGCCGGACTGGTGCTGGATACAGATCACTACGGCTTGGAAAAAGTCAAAGAACGGATTTTGGAATACCTCGCCGTCCAAAAACGTATGGACAAACTCAAAGGCCCGATTCTGTGCCTGGTCGGTCCTCCGGGCGTGGGCAAAACCTCTTTGGGCGAATCCATCGCCAAAGCAACGGGGCGGAAATATGTCCGCATGGCTTTGGGCGGCGTGCGCGACGAAAGCGAAATCCGGGGACACCGCCGCACCTATATCGGCTCTATGCCCGGTAAGATTCTGCAGAATATGGCAAAAGCCGGCGTAAAAAACCCCTTGTTCCTGCTCGACGAAATCGACAAATTGGGCAACGACTTCCGAGGCGATCCCGCCAGCGCGTTGCTCGAGGTGCTTGATCCCGAACAAAACAACAAGTTTGCCGATCATTATGCGGAAGTGGATTACGATTTGAGCGATGTGATGTTTATTGCGACTTCAAACAGCCTGAATATCCCGACTCCGTTGCTCGACCGTATGGAAATCATCCGTCTGTCCGGCTATACCGAAGACGAGAAAATCAATATTGCGATGCAGTATCTCGTGCCGAAGCAAATGAAACGCAACGGCGTGAAAGAAGGCGAATTAATCGTCGAAGAAAGCGCGGTGCGCGATATTATCCGTTACTACACCCGTGAGGCGGGCGTGCGTTCGCTCGACCGCGAGATTGCCAAAATCTGCCGCAAAGTGGTGATGCGGATTACCTTGGACGAAGACGCAAAAACCAAAAAAACCGGAAAAGCCAAGCCTAAGGCGGTTAAAGTCAATGAGAAAAACCTGCACGACTATTTGGGCGTGCGCCGCTTCGATTACGGCGTTGCCGAAAGCGAAAACCGCATCGGGCAGGTTACCGGTTTGGCGTGGACGGAAGTCGGCGGCGAATTGCTGACCGTCGAGGCTGCGGCCTTGCCGGGCAAAGGCGTGATTCAGTGTACCGGCCAGTTGGGCGATGTGATGAAAGAATCCGTGTCCGCAGCGTGGTCGGTTGTCCGCTCCCGCGCGGAATCAGTGGGTTTGGCTCCTGATTTTTACGAGAAAAAAGACATCCACATCCACGTTCCCGAAGGCGCGACGCCGAAAGACGGCCCGAGTGCGGGTATTGCGATGACCTTGGCGGCGGTATCTGCCTTTACCAAAATCCCGGTACGCGCCGATGTGGCGATGACGGGCGAAATTACCCTGCGCGGCGAAGTTTTGCCCATCGGCGGTTTGAAGGAAAAACTGTTGGCAGCCTTGCGCGGCGGCATCAAACACGTCCTGATTCCGAAAGACAACGTCAAAGACTTGGAAGAAATCCCTGAAAACGTGAAAACCGGCCTGTCTATCCATCCGGTCAAATGGATAGACGAAGTCCTCGCTTTAGGCTTGGAAAGCCCGCCGACACCCCGGGTTGCGCCTTTCAGTGCCGAAGGAGTGCCGCTTGAAGCCGCCAAGCCTAAGTCAAGGGCGAAAGCGGCCAAACACTGATTTTGTAAAAAATGTGTTGCAAAAGATGCGGGTTTGCCCTGAAAGCCCGTAAAATAGGGCGATTCCGTATTTTTTTCTTGACACGGCAATTTCAGAATTGCTATAAAGCGAAAGTTACTCAAGCAGTACAAACCCCGAGTATTCGGGCATTTCATCATTTTTTAAGACAGGAAGGGACTGATTGTGAACAAGTCTGAATTGATCGAAGCGATTGCTCAAGAAGCCGGCATTTCCAAAGCCGCTGCACAAAAAGCTTTGGATGCCACTACCAATGCAGTAACCAACGCCCTGAAACAAGGCGACACCGTTACTTTGGTCGGTTTCGGTACTTTCTACGTCGGCGAACGTGCAGAACGCCAAGGCCGCAATCCCAAAACCGGCGAACCTTTGACCATTGCTGCTGCCAAAACGCCTAAATTCCGCGCCGGCAAAGCTTTGAAAGACGCACTGTAAACTGTTTTTCAGTAAAAAGCCGATTCCTTGAAGAATCGGCTTTTTATTTGTCCTGCTGGTCAGCTTGAAAAAATGCCGTCTGAAACGCTTTTCCCGTGTTCAGACGGCATTCCGGTTCGGCGGTTCAATCAGCTTTCAAATCAGCAACGCACTGTCTGTCGCGCGCTTCAAACGCGTTTGCACCGCCGAGCAGGTCAAGCTGTTCTTGTGCGCCGAGTTTGCCGAAGGAACTAATCTGTTTCTCGCTCAACCTGTCCAAAGGCTGTTCCCACATACATTTGCAGTAATCGGTGGCGAGGCGGGTATTGTCCGCATCCAAGCCGCGCGCTTTCAAATCGTTCTGCCATTTTTCGGCAAACGGTATGTTTTTCACGCAAGACTCGACAATTCTCTGCTTCGCCTGCGGTTTGGACATCGCGCATTGGGAGAGCAGGGCGGTTGAAGCGAGCAACGCCAAAATGACCCACGCCCAAATGCGGATGGTGCGGATTTTGGCTTTTGCTTTTTTACGCGCCGCAGCCTGCTCTTCGGCGGACATTTCGTGTTTCGGCTCAGTCATGCAGGCTTTCCATACGGATCATGGTAATCGGTTTTTCCACGCAATCCAGTGCTTCGATGGCTGCGATTGCCGACTTGATGTATTTTTCGACCGTGCTGTGGGTCAGAATCACGATTTCGGCAGTGCTCTGATCAATCACGCCTTTTTGAATCAGTGCTTCGATGGACACGTTTTCTTGTGCCAACAGCGCGGCGATTTGCCCCAGCGTGCCCGGTTCGTCTTTGGCTTGGACGCGCAGGTAGTAGCTGCTGGTGATTTCGTCCATAGGCAGGATGGTTTGCGCTTGGACTTGGGCGGGTTGGAACGCCAGATGCGGTACGCGGTGGCCTGTATCAGCTTCGATCAGGCGGGCGATGTCGATGATATCGGCAACCACGGCGGAAGCAGTCGGCAATGCACCCGCTCCCGCACCGTAATATAAGGTTTCGCCAACCATATCGGCATTGACGCGCACGGCGTTCATCACGCCGTTGACGTTTGCCAAGAGGCGGCTTTCGGGAATTAGGGTAGGGTGGACGCGTAATTCGATGCCTTTGCCGGTTTTGCGGGTGATGCCCAACAGTTTGATGCGGTAGCCAAGTTCTTCGGCGTATTTGATGTCGCGGCTGTCGAGTTTGCTGATGCCTTCGAGGTAGCAGGCGGAAAAGTTCATCGGCGTACCGAATGCCAGCGCGCTCATGATGGTGATTTTATGGCCTGCGTCGTTGCCTTCGATGTCGAAGGTCGGATCGGCTTCGGCGTAGCCCAACGCCTGTGCTTCTTTCAATACGTCGGCAAACGCGCTGCCTTTTTCGCGCATTTCGGAGAGGATGAAGTTGCTGGTGCCGTTAATAATGCCAGCGATGGATTTGATTCGGTTTGCCGCCAAACCTTCGCGCAGGGCTTTGATAATCGGGATGCCGCCGGCGACTGCCGCTTCAAATTGCACCATGACATTTTTTTCTTCCGCCAGCGGGAAGATTTCGTTGCCGTATTCGGCGAGCAGTTTTTTGTTGGCGGTAACGATGTGTTTACCGTTTTCAATGGCTTTCAACACCGCATCTTTGGCAATGCCGGTACCGCCGAACAATTCGACGACGACATCGACGTCTTCACGCGCGACCAGTTCGAACGGGTCTTTGACAAAGGCTGCGGACGGGCAGATTTGGTGGGCTTTTTCTTCGCTTAAGTCGCATACGGCACTGATGCGCACTTCTCGTTCCAAACGGCGGGAGATTTCCTCCGCGTTGTCCCGCAACACGGCAGCCGTACCGCCGCCGACCGTACCCAAACCTAAAAGACCGATGTTTACTGGCTTCATTGTGCCTCCTTGCAAGCCGATTGAATATGAACATAGAAAGACGAAAGTATCCGTTGCCGATATAATTGTGCCGCACTTTGAATCAAATGCCGTCTGAAACCGGCAGGCGGGTCAGATGAAATCTGTCAATCCTACATTAATTCGCCTAATTTTGCACCCCTTTCGGTGCGGATGATGCGGAAACGGGGTAAAAAAATGTTGTTTGAAGAAAATCCGATAGACGGACAATTTGCAGAGTATACACACCGGTCGGGCGAAATCCGATTGGCAGGGCAAAGTTTCCATAAACCCGTGCTTGTACATAAGGATTCGGTCTGCCTGTCGCAATGCCGAACCTTGTCCGACCTGACTCCGGAAAACCTGTTGTCCGACATCAAACCTGTTGACTATCCGGAAATATTGATTATCGGGACGGGCGCGGCGCAGGAGTTTATCCATCCCAAAATCATCGCGGATTTTTCCCGAGTCGGAATCGGCGTGGAATGCATGAATACCGATTCGGCATTCAGGACATTGGTTTTCCTGCACTCGGAAGGGCGCAGGGCCTGGGCTTGGCTTCAGCCGTAAATTTCCCGTTTCAGACGGCATCAGCACTTTCTTTCAGGTAAAATACGAGCTTTTTCCGCCCGATGATGTTTCCGTTATGATTGAAATTAAAAACCTCACCCTGCAACGCGGTTTGAAAGTCCTGCTCGACAAAGCCAACGCCACCGTCAATCCCGGCCAGCGCGTCGGTTTGATCGGTAAAAACGGGACGGGCAAATCCAGCCTGTTTGCCTTAATCAAGGGCGAAATCACCCAAGACGGCGGCGATGTCTCGATTCCGAAAAATTGGCGGATTGCTTCCGTTTCCCAAGAAACGCCCGACTTGGACATCTCTTCATTGGACTACGTTTTGCAGGGTGATGCCGAGTTGCAGGCTTTTCAGACAACCTTGGCGCAGGCAGAAGCGCAAAATGACGGCATGAAACAGGCGGAATATCACGCCAAATTGGAAGAAATCGACGCTTATACCGCTCCGGCGCGTGCGGCAAAATTGTTGGACGGGCTGGGTTTTTCGCAAGAAGAACACAGCCGCCCCGTCAAATCCTTTTCCGGCGGCTGGCGGATGCGCCTGAATCTTGCGCAAGCGCTGATTTGCCGTGCCGATTTGCTGCTTTTGGACGAACCGACCAACCACTTGGATTTGGAAACCGTCTTGTGGCTGGAAAACCATCTTGCTTCTTTACCCTGCACGCAAATCATCATTTCCCACGACCGCGATTTTCTCAACGCGGCAACTACCCAAACCATCGAATTGTCCCAGCAAAAGCTCACGCAATACGGCGGCAATTACGATTTTTACCAAAACGAACGCGCGCAACGTCTGGCGCAACAACAAGCCGCCTATGTCAAACAGCAGGCGCAAATCAAACATCTGCAATCCTTTATCGACCGCTTCAAAGCCAAAGCCACCAAAGCCGTTCAAGCGCAAAGCCGCATGAAGGCGTTGGCGAAGCTCGAACGCATCGCCCCCGCGCATCTGGACAGCGGGTTTTCCTTTGAGTTTTACAATCCCGAGCATCTGCCCAATCCTTTGCTGAAGCTGGAACACGCAGATTTGGGTTACGAAGGCAAAACTGTTTTGCACGACATTACCCTGTCGCTGGAAAGCGGCGCGCGCTATGGTTTATTGGGTGTCAACGGCAGCGGTAAATCTACGTTTATCAAAGCCTTGGCGGGCAAAATCGATTTGCTCTCCGGCAGCATCGTCCGTTCCGAAAAACTCAATATCGGCTATTTTGCCCAACACCAGCTCGACACCATCCGCGCCGACCAAAGCCCTGTTTGGCACATTCAGCAGCTTTCGCCCGAAGTGCGCGAACAAGAAATCCGCAACTTTTTAGGCGGCTTCAATTTTGTCGGCGATATGGCGTTGCAGAAAACCGAACCTTTTTCCGGCGGTGAAAAAGCCCGCCTCGCCCTTGCCATGATTATCTGGCAAAAGCCGAACCTGCTGCTCCTTGACGAGCCGACCAACCATTTGGATTTGGATATGCGCCACGCCCTGACGCTCGCACTGCAAAGTTTCCAAGGCGCATTAATCGTCGTTTCGCACGACCGCAGCCTGCTTGAAGCGACTACCGACAGCTTCCTCCTGATCGACAAAGGCCGTCTGAAAAACTTTGACGGCGATTTGAACGACTACCGCCAATGGCGTTTGGCACAGGAAAACGCCGCAGCCGCACCAGCCGCTTCCGCACAAAGCCAAAGCCGCAAAGACACCAAGCGCATCGAAGCACAAATCCGCCAAGAAAAAGCCCGACGCGGCAAGCCGATACAGCAGAAAATCGACCGTGCCGAAAAAGAAATGGCGCAGCTTTCCGACGTTCAGACGGCCTGTGAAACATTTTTGGCACAAGACGACGCTTACCTTGAAGCAAACAAAGAAAAATTACAGAACACTTTATCCGATCTGGCAAAAGTCAAAACACAACTTGCCCAAATCGAAGAGGTTTGGCTGGCTTGCCAAGAAGAATTGGAGCGGATTGAAACTGAAATCGAGAAACAGTTTGCCGGGCAATAAAGAAGCGCGGGCAGGGTGCTTATCTTTGTCTGCCAAGAACGGTATAATCTGCACCTTACCATCGCCTTTTTACTTTACCGGTATGAAAACCAGACTTTTTGCCGCCTTCATCTTCCTGTCCTTTGCCGGTACGGCGGCGCAAGCCTCCGTATATAATTGCAGCTCAAATGGCAAAAGCGTATATACATCAGACCCGTCAGGATCGTGTACCGGCGCGGACTTACCTAAAATCAGCAGCCATCAGGGAGGCGAATACCGCCTGAAAATAAAAAAACTCAGTCAAGAAACCCAAATACACACGGAAAACAAAAAGAAAAGCAAAAAACCTGCCGGGAAAAAGAACAGGCAGGCTGCCAAAGCCCCGAAAGAAAATCAAAAGGAAACAAGCGGAAAGAAAAGCCCGTAAAATGCCAAAAAACCCTTAAAAATCAAATCATCACCCGAGTATCAAACACATTATGAAATCAAAACTGCCCTTCATCCTAATCAACCTTTCCCTAATTTCAACCCCATTGGGCGCAAATGCGGCCAAAATCTATACCTGCACAATCAACGGAGAAACCGTTTACACCACCAAGCCGTCTAAAAGCTGCCACTCAACCGATTTGCCCCCGATCGGCAACTACAGCAGCGAACGTTATATCCCGCCCCAAACGTCCGAACCGGCACCATCACCGTCAAACAACGGATCGGCCGTCAAATATAAAACCCCGGTCAAAACAGTATCCAAACCGGCAAAATCCAATACGCCCCCGCCGCAACAGGCGCCCGCAAACAACAGCAGACGTTCCATTCTAGAAACAGAATTGAGCAACGAACGCAAAGCATTGGCTGAAGCCCAAAAAATGTTATCACAAGCACGTCTGGCAAAAGGCGGTAACATCAATCATCAAGAAATCAACGCATTGCAAAGCAATGTTTTGGACAGACAGCAAAACATCCAAGCCCTGCAAAGGGAATTGGGACGTATGTAAGGCCGTGTTTTCAAATCGACCGTTCCAAGGCTTTGACAGAAGAAATGATGAAAAAGCAGGAGAATTTTTGGGATAAGTCAGGCGATTTACTGTTTGCACCCGTTAATATGATGTTTTAGATTAAAAAAGTATGGGCGGCATATCTGTGTGTCTGCTGCCTGTATATCGTATTGAAGGTCAATTTTCAAAACACATACAGCTGTTTCCTATAGTTCGCATAATGTATATTATGTTAAATTTATAATAGACTGAATAGATATTTTTGCAAATCTATTCAAACCCATTCAGAATTCAGCCACTTATATTAGGAAAATTTCTCAATGGCGGCAACAAAAAAAGTCAGTCAAGTCATCGCCCGACTAGAAGAGACCGCACAAATAAAACTCTATGACAAGTTTAAACGCTGTGGCATAATTTCACCCCCCCCATTACTACACAAAAGGATGAAAAATGAAGAATCTGATTCTTGCTTTGGTTGATATAAAAAAATGCTTTAACACGCCATATTATCAAAAGGCATCTTGTTGTGATTATGTAGAGCATGGCATTTGGGGCTGGGTTTTAGAAAACCCGCGTGATGTGATGCTTAAGCCTGTAAATGGGCGATTGAGATTGTTTGATGTAGATGATAATTCAATTGAGTTTATGTCAGATGATGATGATTGGTTTGTTCATGCAGATAAGCTGGCCGATCAGTCTAAGGGCATCGGTAGTGCGAGCCTGATTTTAAATTACGATTAACGACCGCCGAAAGGCGGTTTTTTTATGAGGTTTGATTATGGCTAGAAAAGTAAAAGGCAGTGGCACAAGTTTTCGCGGCACCACTGGTGGTGCGGCTGGTAATGCGCGTAAGCGTCAATTTGCACAAACCCAAAACCGCAAGGCTTTGGGCGGTGGTGGTAAGGGCGGTTAACCATGTCTAATCTCCTGTTTGAAACAGTTAAGACGGCAAGCAGGATTTCGGACAAATGTATTGTGTGTTTTTCGGGCGGCAAAGACAGCATAGTAACGCTGGATTTGTGCGCCCGTTACTTTAAGCGCATTCATGTTGTGTTTATGTACTCTGTGCCGGGCTTGAGTTTTCAAGAGGCAAATTTGCGCTGGTACGAAGCGAGATACGGTATTGAAATTGAACGCATACCGCATTTTATGATTTCGGAGTGGATGCGGTACGGTATTTTCCGGAAAGGAGACTACACCGTCCCTGTCGTCAAGCCGCTTGATGTCTATCAGTATTTGAGGCTGTCGTCCGATATGTGGTGGATTGCGGCAGGTGAGCGCATCGCCGACAGCATTGTCCGTCGGGCTATGATTAAAAACAGCGGCAGTATTGATGACAAGCGCGGGCGGATATACCCAGTGGCGCATTGGAATAAAGCCGAAGTGATGCGCTACATCCGGCATCACAGATTAAAACTTTCGCCTGAAAGTGCCGTATTGGGGCATTCTTTCCGTTTGCTTGAACCGTCCGAAATGGCGTTGCTGAAAAAGCACTATCCCGCCGATTACAAGAAAGTGGCGGAATGGTATCCGTTTGTCGAAGCGGCTGTAAGAAACTACGAGATGAATCATGAAGAAAACGTCTACCTATCATTAGCATTCATTATCTCTCTTCAATCAAACAAGCCTTTTCAATCAGCTCTCTGACCCAGCGATAGGCAGGATCTTTATGTGTCCGTTCGTGCCAAATCAATGTTTTGGTGAAGCCTTGAATTTCAAGGGGGGGCTCAAAGCGTTTAAGATTATTTAAATGAATAATCAAGCGCTCAGGCACAACTGCCAGTAAATCGCTTTGTTCCAACAATTCAGGTAAGACAATAAAGTTTTGTACCGACAAGCTGACATTTCTTTGTAGCCCCATCGCTTGCAGGGCTTTGTCGGTAACACCGCTGAAACTGCCGCCATGATAGGAAATCAAGGCTTGCTCTAACTGGCAAAATTGCTCAAGGGTCAGTTGGGATTGTTGGGCTATTGGGTGATCGTGGCGAACGGCACAAATATAGCGTTCGTCATACAAATTTTTTGCGTGAATATCCGGTGCTTGGAAGTCTGGCGTGACTAACGCAAAGTCAATTTGTCGCTGTTCCAGCTGATTTTGTACGATGCTTTCGTTAATCGCCAGTACCGCCACTTTAATTTTTGGGGCTTGGATTTTTAGCAAATGCAGAAACGGCACAATTACGGCACGCATTGCATAATCCGTGCAAGCGATGCGTACGGTCAATTCTGCTGTGGTCGGATCAAACTGTGGCAGCTGTAATAACTGCTCTACTTCATTCAGCACCTTTTTAACTTGCGGGGCAAGCTCTAAAGCCCGATTGGTCGGCACAACGCCCCGCTGCACCCGCACAAACAGCGGATCATCAAAACTGTCACGCAATCTTGCCAACACGCCGCTCATTGCCGGCTGCGTAATCGCCAAACGCTCGGCGGCTTTGCTTACGTTACGCTCGTCCATCAGCACCGAAAAGGCTTTCAATAAGTTCAAATCAAGAGTTTGTAAGGATTTCATTTTAGGCTCGCTTTATTTCTCTAATATCATTTTATATGATATTAACTATTTATAATAGTGATTTAACTTATATCTCATTCCTCCCTATAATGCCTTCCATAGCAAAACGCTACTAACCATTAACTAAGAGGACTTTATTATGAAAACTTATTCACAACCAGCAATCATTTGGCCTGAAAAATATACGCCGGGCGAAACCGACAACTACGTTTCTAATGAGGTCATTGTAAAAGGCTTAAGCGTTGCGGATGTGCTGCCTTATTTAGCAGATACCAAAGCATGGGGCACTTATTATCACAATGCGGAAAATATCGTGGTGGGTGATGGTTCAACCACTCAACTTTCAGCAGATGCTAACTTTGTTTTTGATACTTTCGGCTTCCACGTGACTTGTAAAGTAGAAGAATTTGATATTAGCGAAGATGGCAATCTCGTTCGCCTTGCATGGTCTGGTACCTTTGGTGAAGGCGAAGATTTCAGCGATGTGTATCACGCTTGGATTTTAGAAAACCTGCCGAACAACCGCGTGCGTGTATTAACCGAAGAAAGTCAAATCGGCAAACTTGCCAAAGGCTTGGCAGAAACTGTGCCAAATCCAATGGTCAACGGCCATCAAGCATGGTTGGACGGTTTAACAAAAGCGGCAAAAAATAAAGCGGCTTATTAAAAGTGCGGTGGGATTTTACGTCAAAAGTAAAATCCCGCTTTTCTAAGGAGACTAGAATGAAACTGAAACAACTTTTCGCAATGGCTTGTCTTGGACTGACTTTACAGGTGCAGGCTGCTCCGTTTATCCGCTTAGGCGAACTGAATGTGAAGCCCGAACAGCTTGCCACAACTCAACAGGCAATTAAAGAAAATATCCGTACATCAGTCCAAACCGAGCCCGAACTTTCGGCCATGTATGCCATGCCGCAGACTGACGATACCCATAAGATTTACGTGTTAGAGGTGTGTCAAAACGCGGAGGCCAAGCAGGCGCACAACCAAAGCGAGCATTTCAAACGCTTTGCCCAAGCTACCGAACAGGCTTTTGCGAGTAAAAGCCTTACGCCCTTGAAAGCACAATTTATCAGCGAAAATAAAACCGCCTTACAGCTGGGCGGTAACTATCTAGTCCGTTTTCAAGCCCTGACCGCCAAACCGAACCACACAGAAGCGATTCACTATGCGTTGGCAAAATATCGCACCGCCAACGAATCACTTTTAGCCGTCTATGCCGGTACGGTAGAAAACCAAGATGACCAATGGCGTATTGTAGAAATCTATGCCGACCCTGAGAGCTATGAACAACATCATCAAAGCGAAGCCTATAAAAACTATCGCAATGAATTAAAACCGTTGTTGGTTAGCCAAGACATCAACAGCGTATTAGATGGGAAATTTTTGATGAATAAGGGCGGAATGCAGTTTCTTCAATAACCTCCACACGGTTATCTCGCGTCGGAAAATATATGGAATAGGCAGGCAAATACGGGAAGCACCTTATCGATAATTTTCGCCTAATTTTTCCAAGATATACTCAATCCTGTTAAAACAAGCCACGGCTGTTTTATATTTTCATTGCACAAAGAACACAACCATGAAAAACATTAAATTTACCTTATTTGCCTTTTTCGCCGGCATATCCGCTCTATGGCTGTTTGCCACACCGTTTCCAGACAAGTGGGGCGTATTTCCCATACGCAACCTATTATTACAGTTCACCGGCAGCATCAGCATACTGGCCATGAGTGCTTGTATGATTCTTGCAGTACGTCCCAAAATGTTGGAAGGACTATTTGGCGGATTGGATAAAATGTACCGCCTGCATAAATGGTTGAGCATCGTTGCCCTTTCAGGCAGTATCCTGCATTGGACTAGCAAGCAACTCCCCAAATGGCTCATCGAACTTGGACTGATTGACGGAAAACGCCCGCCGCGTCCACCGATGCAGGAAGTCTTGACTTTAAAAGATTGGTTGGTTACCCAGCGCCATTTTGCTGAAGAAGTGGGTGAGATTGCTTTTTACGTTACAGTCGTCTTATTGGTTATCGCACTGATCAAACTTATTCCCTACCGTTGGTTTGCCAAACTTCACATCTTAATTGTCCCTGTCTATCTTGCACTCGTATGGCACACCATCGTATTGGCAAACTTTGCCTACTGGCTCAGCCACTTGGCTGGTTGCTGGCTGCCGCCCTATTCTTCGGCAGTATTTGTTTGCTCCTCGCCCTCTTTAAACGCATTGGTAAACCGCAAACCGCGACAGTAGCCGCCATAAACCAAAACGCTTCCCTGCTCTCGCTTACCCTGAATGCGCCAAAATGGCAGGGACACCAAGCCGGCCAATTCCTCTTTTTGCGCGCACACGGAGAAAGCCATCCGTTTACCATCGCCTCTGACTGGAATCCTGAAAACCAACAAATCAATCTTATCATCAAAGACTTGGGAGACTACACCCATCGCCTGCCCCAACGCTTGAACATCGGTGATACCGTTCAAATTGACGGTGCATACGGCCGCTTCAATTTTTCAGATAAAAATGCACAGATTTGGGTGAGCAACGATATTGGTTTTACGCCTTTCCTTGCAAGACTCAAAGAATTAGCCAAACAACCTTCCAATCAACCGATTGACTGGTTTCATGCCGATAGAAATTTATCTGCGGAACTAATCGGTCAATGGAAAGCGTTGGCTGAACAAGCGAATGTTGCGTTCCACTATATTCCTTCCGAAACCCAAAGATTGTCCGCCAATCATATTGCACAAAGCGTTCGGAATAGTGAAGCCCGCAGCCTATGGCTTTGCGGCAGTCGCAGCTTTACAAGCGGTATTGCAGGAAACCTTAAGACACGCTCATTGCATCAAGAGCTGTTTGAATTCCGCTAAATGAACCCGACACGCAAACTTTGACGCTCGAATGCCGTCTGAACCCCGGGATTCAGACGGTTTTGCATTATGAGCCGGTTTTCCTTAATTACTTTGTTTCCGGTTTCAAAAGCAGCCTTAAGCGGGGTTTAAGCAACTTGGCATTCAGACGGCATTCACAGCTTCCAGTCTATCGGTTCGATACCGTGTTGACTCAAATAGCTGTTTGCCTGTGAAAAATGTCGGCAGCCGAAAAAACCGCGATATGCCGACAGAGGAGACGGATGCGGTGCGGTCAATATCAAATGATTTTGACTGTCTATCAGTTTCCTTTTTTGTTGTGCATACTCGCCCCACAGCATAAAGACAAGGTGCTTGCGGTGTGTCGCAAGCTGCTTGATGACGGTATCGGTAAAGCGTTCCCAGCCTAAAAGGGCGTGCGAATGCGCCTGTCCTGCACGCACCGTCAAAACCGTGTTCAGAAGCAATACGCCCTGCTCCGCCCACGCTGCCAGGCAGCCGTGCGCGGGAATGGAAAAGCCTTCGATGTCGGTTTCCAACTCTTTGTAGATATTCAACAAAGACGGTGGTATGCGGACACCCTGCCGGACGGAAAATGCCAAACCGTGCGCCTGCCCTGCCCCGTGATACGGGTCTTGTCCGAGAATAACAACTTTGACCCGGTCAAACGCTGTCAGTCGGAATGCGTTGAACACATCCGCCGCTGGCGGATAGATGATTTGTCCCGACAAACGTTCCTGTCTGACTGCATTTAAAATTTCCTGAAAATACGGTTGCCGTTTTTCGTTGCCCAGTGCATCGTGCCAAGTGTCCATATCTGCCCTATCCTTTCAAATTCGGCTATACTGCTAATATCGCGTGATTTTGTCAAACGACGCGCTTTGTGGGGAAATGTATGACTGTATGGTTTGTTGCTGCTGTTGCCGTCTTAATCATCGAATTATTGACGGGAACGGTTTATCTTCTGGTTGTCAGCGCAGCTTTGGCGGGTTCGGGCATTATCTACGGACTGACCGGCAGCACGCCTGCCGCCGTCTTGACCGCCGCCTTGCTTTCCGCGCTGGGTATTTGGTTCGTACACGCCAAAACCGCCGTTAGAAAAGTTGAAACGGATTCATATCAGGATTTGGATGCCGGACAATATGTCGAAATCCTCCGACACACAGGTGGCAACCGTTACGAAGTTTTTTATCGCGGTACGCACTGGCAGGCTCAAAATACGGGGCAAGAAGAGCTTGAACCGGGAACTCGCACCCTAATCGTTCGCAAGGAAGGTAACCTTCTTATTATCACACATCCTTAACATCAGGAGAAATCATGGAATTTTTCATTATATTACTGGTAGCCGTCGTTGTTTTCGGATTTAAATCCTTTGTCGTTATTCCCCAACAGGAAGTCCACGTTGTCGAAAGGCTCGGACGTTTCCATCGCGCCTTGACTGCCGGCCTCAACATCCTCATTCCCTTTATCGACCGCGTCGCCTACCGTCATTCGCTGAAAGAAATCCCCTTGGATGTACCCAGCCAGGTCTGCATCACGCGCGACAATACGCAGCTGACTGTTGACGGTATCATCTATTTTCAAGTAACCGATCCCAAACTCGCCTCATACGGTTCGAGCAACTACATCATGGCAATTACCCAGCTTGCCCAAACGACGCTGCGTTCCGTTATCGGACGTATGGAGTTGGACAAAACGTTTGAAGAACGCGACGAAATCAACAGTACCGTCGTCTCCGCCCTCGATGAGGCAGCCGGAGCTTGGGGTGTGAAAGTTCTCCGTTACGAAATCAAGGATTTGGTTCCGCCGCAAGAAATCCTTCGCTCAATGCAGGCGCAAATTACCGCCGAACGTGAAAAACGCGCCCGTATCGCCGAATCCGAAGGCCGTAAAATCGAACAAATCAACCTTGCCAGCGGTCAGCGCGAAGCCGAAATCCAACAATCCGAAGGCGAGGCTCAGGCTGCGGTCAATGCGTCAAATGCCGAGAAAATCGCCCGCATCAACCGCGCCAAAGGCGAAGCGGAATCCTTGCGCCTTGTTGCCGAAGCCAATGCCGAAGCCATCCGTCAAATTGCCGCCGCCCTTCAAACCCAAGGCGGCGCGGATGCGGTCAACCTGAAGATTGCGGAACAATACGTCGCCGCGTTCAACAATCTTGCCAAAGAAAGCAATACGCTGATTATGCCCGCCAATGTTGCCGACATTGGTAGTCTGATTTCGGCTGGGATGAAAATCCTCGATAAGGGTAAAACTTCCCAATAAATACCCCAATCAGTAGATATGAAAAATGCCGTCTGAACCTTTCCCGTAAGGTTCAGACGGCATTTTTATCTAAATCCAAAATCTCAAAAATATGTTTATCCACATACTCTTATTTGATAACGGACGCGGACTGCAGGTATCCATACTGCATTTTCGGATAAAACAAAATATCCCCTTCGGAAACTTTATACTTCGTCAATGCCTTACCTGTTCAGATAAAAATTGCTGGCAAAATATTTCTGCACACCCTCACGCAGCAATACCAATGTTACGGCAGCCAAAGGTAATCCGGCCAACATTCCGACAAAGCCCATCAGCTGTCCGAATGCCATCAGGGAGAAAATAACCCAAAACGGCGACAGGCCGATACGGTCTCCCACGATTTTCGGCGTAATGAAAAAACTTTCGAGAAACTGGCCGACGGCAAAAACCGCCCAGACAGCCAAGATGCCGTTCCACGAAGCAAATTGGAGCAAGGCGGCAACAGTGGCAAGCAGTAATCCCGTAAACGCACCGAGATAAGGGACAAATACCAAAATACCGGCAACCATACCGATGGCAAATCCCGAATCTAGCCCGACCAGCATCAATCCCAAACCGTAAACCAAGCCCATAATCAGCATCACCAGAAGCTGACCGCGTAAGAATTCGCCCAATACCTCGTTCAAATTGCCTGTAATACGGGTATAAGTATCGGCAAAACGCCTCGGAACCAGTTTGCCTATACCGCACGACCACCGCTGCCAATCCAGCAGAAAATAGTAAAGCAGCAACGGCAGCAGCATCAGATTGCCGATACTGCTGACGATATTGCTGCTCTGCCTCATCAAAACGGGAAACCACGCCTTAAGCGTGTTGCTCAGCTCACCCGTATGCGCCTGAAGCCATGCGATAACGGATGCCTGATCGATTTCCACATAATTGCCCACAGTCTCTTTCAACAGCGGCAACAGCGTATTTTGCATAAAACCTGCAAGTTGGGGCAAACGGGATACCATGCTGTTGAACTGTCCGACCAGCATAGGGACAATAATCAAAAGCAGCGCGGCAAGCAGCAGCAAGGCAAAAATCATTACAGTCATTGAAGCAACGGCACGGTTGAAACCTTTTTTCTGCAACCATTCAACCAAAGGATCCAACACATACGCCAACACTGCCGCAACCGCAAAGGGAGCCAGTGTGTCGCCAAGTGCGAAAGCCAGCCATATCAAGACCGTAAGGAACACCCCCGCACCAACCCAGGGTTTGATACTCTGCTTTTTTTTCTGATACATAACGACCCGTCCGGAAACCATTTTCATCATTATTATAGCAGAATGGGTTATATCGCAGATAAAGCCCGTGCCGTTCCGATAGCCTGTTATCGCGGTTTGGGCTAAAATACCGCATATCTGATGCCGTCTGAAAGGCAAACCCGCTTTCAGACGGCATACCGTACACGATAAGGCAGCACATCATGACCGAACAAGAAAACAAAACATCCCTCATCGAATTTCCCTGCACCTTCCCATTAAAAGTAATGGGGGCGGTTCATCCCGAGTTCGAGCAAGCGGTTTTAGAAACCGTCCGCCTTCACGCCCCTGACACGCAGGCTCACCACATCACCACGCGGCCGAGCAGCAAAGGTAACTATACCGGTGCCACCGTACAAGTAAAGGTTGAAAACCAAGAACAACTTGACAATATCTACCGCGCGCTGACTTCGCACGAACTGGTCAAAGTGGTACTTTGAGATGAAAATCATACATAAAGGTTTGGTTGAATATCTGCCGACTTTTGAGGCAATGAAAACCTTTAATGCCGGACGGAATGCCGACACCGAAGACGAACTCTGGGTTGTCGAGCATCCCCCCGTGTTCACACAAGGGCTGGCGGGAAAACCCGAGCACCTGCTGATTAGGGACGACATCCCCGTCGTCCAAATCGACCGGGGCGGACAGATTACCTATCACGGACCCGGGCAATTGGTCGTTTATACGATGATTGATTTCAAACGGCGTAAAACCAGTGTTAGAAACATCGTTTCCGCGCTTGAAAACAGCATTATCACCACATTGGCGGAATACAGCATTGAAGCGGCGGCAGATCCGAAACGCCCCGGCGTTTATGTCGGAGAACGCAAAATCGCCTCACTGGGGCTGCGTATCAAAAACGGCTCCGTCTATCACGGCCTTGCGCTCAACGTCAATATGGACCTCTCGCCGTTTACCCATATCAACCCCTGCGGCTATGCCGGTATGGAAATGACGCAAATTGCCGACCTCGTCCACCCCTGCCCCACGCTGGACGAAGTCGCCGCCAAGCTGACCACACATCTTAAAACACAACTCACACCGAAAGCAGATAACAATGAGTGAAATCAAAACCGACGACCCCAAACGCGGCATCAAACTCAAAGGCGCGGACAAAACCGCCCGCATCCCCATCAAAGTCGTCCCCCTTCAGGAAAAACTGAAAAAGCCCGAATGGATACGCGCCAAACTCCCATCGCGCAAATTCTTTGAAATCAAAGACATTTTGCGCGAACAAAAAATGCACACCGTTTGCGAGGAAGCCTCCTGTCCCAACATCGGCGAATGCTTCAGCAAAGGCACGGCGACCTTCATGATTATGGGCGACATCTGCACGCGCCGCTGCCCGTTCTGCGACGTGGGACACGGCCGGCCCAGTATGCTCGACCCCGACGAACCGAAAAACCTCGCCGAATCCGTCAAAGCCATGAACCTGCGTTACGTCGTCATTACCTCCGTCGACCGCGACGACCTGCGCGACGGCGGCGCACAGCATTTCGCCGACTGCATCAAAGCCATCCGCGAGACCAGCCCGAACACCAAAATCGAAATCCTCGTTCCCGATTTCCGCGGCCGCTTGGACATCGCACTCAAAATCCTTGCCGAAACCCCGCCCGACGTGATGAACCACAACTTGGAAACCCATCCGAGCCTGTATAAAAAAGCCCGTCCCGGCGCTAATTATCAACATTCTTTAGACTTATTAAAACGTTATAAAGAAATGATGCCGCATATTCCCACAAAATCCGGCATTATGGTCGGCTTGGGCGAAACAGACGAAGACGTGCGCGAAATTATGCGCGATATGCGGGCGCACAATATCGAAATGATTACCATCGGGCAATACCTCCAGCCTTCAGACGGCCACCTGCCTGTCTTGCGCTACGTTACGCCCGAGCAGTTCAAAATCTTTGAAAAAGAAGCATACGAACTGGGCTTTACCAATGCCGCCATCGGCGCGATGGTACGTTCAAGTTACCATGCTGACGAACAGGCTGCTGAAGCCTTGCGCGAAAGCCACGGCGGTTGCGGGCATCATTAAACCCCTAACACCGTTCCGAAGTAAAAACAATCTCCTACGCTTCTGTCTGCCGCGTTGTTTGATGTAAACAACATCAACTTTAATTGTCCATGCCGTCTGAAATCCCTTCAGACGGCATAATTTATTCTCCGAATCCGATAATCTCAAAAGAATCTGTCAGTTAATGAGAACGATTCATTATAAATTTTGATAAAAAACCGTACCGTATTTGCTTTTCGCTATGGTTAACAAGTGTAAATGTTCTTTATTGATGAGATGGATTCTTAGTTTTAGAAGCAAAAAAAACCGATAAGAAACAGGGCATTGATTTGGAAAGCATCAGCAAACTCACCCTATCTCTTTTGATAATTGTTTGTATTTTAAATAGAAAATTTGTCATATCAAAAACTTTTGCATACAATGCACGCATCCCGAACAGTGCTACATCCACTGTTTAACCACACGAAACCCAAATTAAGAAAAGAGAAATATTATGCAAGGCAATCAAGCAGTTTTAGATTACATGAACGAATTGCTGTCCGGTGAGCTGGCAGCACGCGACCAATACTTCATCCACTCCCGCCTCTACTCCGAATGGGGCTACACCAAACTTTTTGAACGTCTCAATCACGAGATGGAAGAAGAAACCACACACGCCGAAGACTTTATCCGCCGCATCCTGATGCTGGGCGGTACGCCGAAAATGGCACGCGCCGAACTGAATATCGGCACGGACGTAGTTTCCTGCCTCAAAGCCGACCTGCAAACCGAATATGAAGTACGTGATGCGTTGAAAAAAGGCATCAAACTGTGCGAAGAGGCTCAAGACTATGTTACGCGCGACCTGATGGTTGCCCAACTGAAAGACACCGAAGAAGACCACGCACACTGGCTGGAACAGCAGCTGCGCCTGATCGAGCTGATTGGCGAAGGCAACTACTACCAAAGCCAACTGTAATCCGTATTCGGAATAAAAGGAGTCCGTATGAAAGGCGACCGTTTGGTTATCCGCGAGCTGAATAAAAATCTCGGCCTGCTACTGGTAACCATCAACCAATATTTCCTTCACGCCCGTATTTTGAAAAACTGGGGCTTTGAAGAACTGGGCGAACATTTCTTCAAACAGTCCATCGTTGAAATGAAAGCTGCCGACGATTTGATCGAGCGCATTCTGTTCCTCGAAGGCCTGCCGAACCTGCAAGAACTGGGCAAACTGTTGATTGGTGAATCTACCGAAGAAATCATTGCCTGCGATTTGACCAAAGAACAGGAAAAACACGAAGCCCTGCTTGCCGCCATCGCTACAGCAGAAGCGCAACAGGATTACGTCAGCCGTGATTTGTTGGAAAAACAAAAAGACACCAACGAAGAACACATCGACTGGCTCGAAACCCAGCAGGAACTGATCGGCAAAATTGGTTTGCCCAACTACCTGCAAACAGCGGCGCAAGAGGACTAAAACACAAACCACTGCCAAATACAGCAGTCCCCTGCACCATCAGACGGCATATCCGTATAAACGGGTATGCCGTTTTTCTTTGCCGGTTTGCGAATCAAATCTAAATTGATTTGAATCAATACTCGATAACGGTTTTTGTTTGATAATACTGATATGAAATCTAGATTGCTTGTTTGCTGTTTCCCAATCTGTCTTGATTTTACCTCTTTCCTCTTGATGTGTGTGTGTTTGGGTGTGGCTGCCGCCACCCCTTTTTTTTGGCTTGTATGTGAAGTAAAATCCGTAACAGCAAATGCTTAACTTTTAACCATTTATTCGGAAACAAATGATGGGCAACAAATTGACTCTGCCTGCCGAACTGCCTGACGAACAGGATTTGCGGGCGGTATTGGCATACAATATGCGGCTTTTCCGCGTGAACAAGGGTTGGTCGCAAGAAGAATTGGCGCGGCAATGCGGTTTGGACAGGACTTATGTGTCGGCAGTCGAGCGCAAACGTTGGAACATCGCCCTGTCGAATATCGAAAAAATGGCGGCGGCTTTGGGCGTGGCGGCGTATCAGTTGCTGCTGCCGCCGCAGGAACGGTTGAACCTGATGACCAATTCCGCCGATACCCGACAAATGCCGTCTGAAAGCGGTATTTGACCGCCGAACCATCCGCCTCCCTTTTTCCCGCCAATCGAAAGAATAAAAATGCCTGCAAACCTGTCTTCAGCACTGGAAACCTTCAAACAGCAACGCGATGCCGCCGAAGCGCATTATTTGAAAGCCAACCGCGTGTCGGTATTTTTCAGGGAATATACGGCGGCAGTCGAAACCTTACTGGCAGCATTGTGGGTAGAACATTTTCAAAACAGTGCGTTATGTCTGATGGCGGTGGGCGGCTTCGGGCGTGGCGAACTGTATCCCTGTTCGGACGTGGATTTGGCGGTTGTCTCCCCTGTCCCGCTTTCAGACGGCATTCAGGAACAGATTGCCCGGTTTGTCCAAACCCTGTGGGACTGCAAACTGATGCCGTCTGTAAAAAGCGGCGGCATTGACGAACTGTGCGAAAGCGTGCGCGACGATATTACGGGCGACACAGCGTTTTTAGAGGCTCGTTTTTTGTTCGGCAACCGCCAGACAGCAGACGAGTTGGCGGAAAAAATGAACGCGCAGCGCAATGTGGCGGCGTTTATCGAAGCAAAACTGGTGGAGATGGAACACCGCCATGCCAAATCGCAAGGCTCAGGGGCGGTATTGGAACCAAACATCAAAAGCTGCCCGGGCGGCCTGCGCGATATCCATACCCTGCTTTGGATAGCGAAGGCGCAAAGCTTGGCGGCCAACCTGCCTGCGCTGGTCAAACAAGGCATTCTGACGCGCACTGAAGCCGGTATGTTTTCGCACGGCTACCGCCGCCTCGCCCACATCCGCATCCATCTGCATTTAAACGCAAAACGCGCCGAAGACCGCCTGCTGTTCGATTTGCAGCCGCAAGTTGCCGAAAGCATGGGTTATGAAGGCTTGAACCTCCGCCGTCAAAGCGAAGAACTGATGCGCGTGTTTTACCGCGCGATTAAAACCGTCAAACAACTGAGCGGCATCCTCACGCCTATGCTGCAAAGCCGCGTTTCCTCCGCGCCGATGCGCGTTACCCTGCGGATTGACGACGACTATATCCAAGTCAACAACCAAATCGCTGCGCGGCACACCGATATTTTTTTCAGACGGCCCGAACACATTTTCAAAATCGTCGAAATCATGCAGCAGCGCAACGACATTACCGCGCTCGAACCACAAACCCTGCGCTCCTGGTGGGGCGCGACGCGCAAAATCAACCGCAGCTTCTACCAAAATCCCGAAAACCGCCGCCGCTTCGCCGGCTTTTTCCGTCGCGGCAACGGGCTGACCCAAACCCTGCGCTTTCTCAACCTCTACGGTGTATTGGGCCGCTACCTGCCCGCGTGGGAAAAAATCGTCGGCCTGCTCCAGCATGACCTGTTCCACATCTATCCCGTGGACGACCACATCCTCGCCGTCGTCCGCAACGTCCGCCGCCTTGCCCTAGATATGCACAGCCACGAGTTGCCCTACGCCTCCGCACTGATGCAGTCCTTTGAAAAACAAGACATCCTCTATCTTGCAGCCTTCTTCCACGACATCGCCAAAGGACGTGGCGGTGACCATGCCATACAAGGCATCGCAGACGCTCGCCAATTTGCTGCCGACCACTTCCTGACCGAAGAAGAAAGCGACCTGCTTGCCTGGCTGGTCGAAAACCATCTTCTTATGTCCACCGTCGCCCAAAAAGAAGACATCCAAGACCCCGACGTACTCGATGCCTTCTGCAAACGCGTGCAAACCCACGAACGCCTCAGCGCGCTCTACCTTCTGACCATTTCCGACATACGCGGCACCAATCCCAAATTGTGGAACGCATGGCGCGCCAGCCTGCTGGAAAGCCTCTTCCATGCCGCCGGACGCTACCTCACAGGCAACGGCGGCAATCCGCACGCCCTCTTCGGCCGCCGCCAACAAGAAGCCGCCGACTTGCTCACCCGCACCGCCGTCCCCGAAAAACAGCAGAAAAAACTATGGAACGCGCTCGGTTCTGCCTACTTTGCCCGCCATCAGTCCCGCGAAATCCTGTGGCACGCTGCCAACCTCGTACACGACTTTGAAACCCCCATCGTCCGCAGCCGCATCCTGCCCAAAAGCGACAGCTTTCAAGTCATGGTCTTCATGCCCAACGGCCCGCGCCTGTTCGCCCGCCTCTGCCGCATCTTCAGCCGCCACGGGTTCGACATCCTCGCCGCCCGTGCCTTCATCACCGAACACGACTACATTCTCGACACCTTCATCGTGCAAATTCCCTCGCAGCACGCCCCCGAAGACTACCCCGACATCCAAAGCGCGCTCGAAGCCGAACTCAACAGCTTTATCCACGGACACACCGTTGCCGAAACCTCAAACCACAGCCGCCGTATCAGCCGCCGCAGCCGCTACATGCCGATTGCGCCAAGCATCACCATCACCCCCGAAGAAGACTATCCAGACTGGTACTCCGTCGAAATCACCGCCGTCAACCGCCCCTTCCTACTCGCCGATATGGCGGAAGTCTTTTTCGCCCACAACGTCAGCCTGCGCTACGCCAAAATCTCCACGTTGGACGAACGTGTCGAAGACAGTTTTACCGTTTTCAGCCCCGATTTGAAAAATCCGAAAATCCAATCTACCCTGAAACAGGCATTGCTGGAACAGTTGGCATAAGCACCCTGCCGGTTTTCAGACGGCATCCCGCCGCCGCGCCGTATGCCGTCTGAAAACCGGGAAGGGAATATTGTAAACAATATAGGCTGCCAAGCTGCCGGCAACGTGCTATAATGCCGTGCATCTTGCACAAACTGAAAGACCGAGCATTATGCGTATCGTAGAAAAAGCCTATACTTTCGACGATGTTTTGTTGGTTCCCGCACATTCGACCGTGCTGCCGCGAGACGTTAAACTTCAAACCAAGCTCACCCGCGAAATCACACTCAATCTCCCCCTGCTTTCCGCCGCGATGGATACCGTTACCGAGGTGCGCCTCGCCATTTCGATGGCACAGGAAGGCGGCATCGGCATCATCCATAAAAACATGACGCCCGAAATGCAGGCGCGCGCCGTTTCCAAAGTAAAACGCCACGAAAGCGGCGTGGTCAAAGACCCTGTAACCGTTGCACCGACGACGCTCATCCGCGAAGTATTGGAAATGCGCGCGCAGCGCAAACGCAAAATGTCCGGCCTGCCCGTCGTTGAAAACGGCAAAGTCGTCGGCATCGTAACCAACCGCGACCTGCGTTTTGAAAACCGCGTCGATTTGCCCGTATCTGCCATTATGACCCCGCGCGAACGTCTGGTTACCGTCCCCGAAGGCACAAGCATAGACGAAGCGCGTGAACTGATGCACACGCATAAAGTCGAGCGCGTTTTGGTTCTGAACGAAAAAGACGAGCTTAAAGGCTTGATTACCGTCAAAGATATTTTAAAAACCACCGAGTTTCCCAACGCCAACAAAGACTCCGAAGGCCGTCTGCGCGTCGGTGCGGCAGTCGGTACCGGCGGCGATACCGAAGAACGCGTCAAAGCCTTGGTGGAAGCCGGCGTTGACGTGATTGTCGTCGATACCGCACACGGACACAGCCAAGGCGTGATCGACCGCGTACGCTGGGTCAAAGAAACCTATCCGCACATCCAAGTCATCGGCGGCAATATTGCTACAGCCCAAGCCGCTTTGGATTTGGTCGCCGCCGGCGCGGATGCCGTTAAAGTCGGTATCGGCCCGGGTTCGATTTGCACCACCCGTATCGTGGCAGGCGTGGGCGTGCCGCAACTGACCGCCATCCACAACGTTGCCGAAGCCCTGAAAGGCACGGGCGTTCCCCTGATTGCCGACGGCGGCATCCGCTTCTCCGGCGACATCGCCAAAGCCCTCGCCGCAGGCGCGTACAGCGTCATGCTCGGCGGTATGTTTGCCGGTACGGAAGAAGCACCGGGCGAAATTGAACTCTATCAAGGCCGCTCGTACAAATCCTATCGCGGTATGGGTTCATTGGGCGCGATGAGCCAAGGTTCTGCCGACCGCTACTTCCAAGACAAAACCGACAGCACCGACAAATACGTCCCCGAAGGCATCGAAGGCCGCGTTCCCTACAAAGGTCCGATTGTGAACATCATCCACCAACTGACCGGCGGTTTGCGTTCCAGTATGGGTTATTTGGGTTGCGCCAATATTGCCGAAATGCACGAGAAAGCAGAATTTGTGGAAATCACTTCCGCAGGTATGAGCGAATCGCACGTTCACGACGTTCAAATTACCAAAGAAGCACCGAATTACCACCGCTGATTTGAACAGCCTTTCAGGACAAAATGCCGTCTGAAACCTGATTTCCGGGTTTCAGACGGCATTTTTTTATCTGAACTCCTCTAAATTATTAAAATATATAATAATTAGTAAGAATAGGTTAAATATAGTCTGCAAATCTACCCCCCCCCCACCCGCC
>NZ_CATQFV010000061.1:0-1627 GCF_958267435.1 Neisseria benedictiae | reverse complement strand
ACCCGCAGTCAGTACAGTCACTGCGAAATCGCCGTGCGGCTCCCTACATACTGCGCCTCTTCTTATGCCTGTTATTCCGCCAGTGGGCGCGACGGCGGTGTACGTATGAAAGTGATGCCGCTGCCGTCTGACAAGTGGGATTTGATTCCGCTGCCGCCATCCGCGCACAGTTCGGTTGTCTGCCTATATGCTCAGACACGCGGTTGCCGTTACGACTGGATGGGAGCAGTTGGGACGGTATTCCGTCTGACTCAGAGCAAAAACCGCTGGTTCTGTAGCGAGTTTTGTGCGACGGTAATGGGAATAACCGAAGGTTGGCGGTTCTCGCCCGGGGATTTGGCGGCAATATTCCGAAGGGAGGCTGTATGACACCCTCTCAATTTTGTCAGACCCAAATCGACGAATGGATGAGGGTCGGCAGATACGCATCGGAAACCGGCGATATTGCCCTGTTCGAGCGAGTGGAAAAAGAAATTGCCAATTATCAAATGATACAGAGCAACTGATGGAAATAACATCAATAAAGGAGGATAAAAAATATTAAAGTGGGACGGCGACGTACCGGTGCGGGAACAACACCGGTACGCCAGCCAAGCAGAGAACCCTGCATTGACTTCTAGGCCGCCTTAGTCTCTAGAGACTCGGGCATCCTATCCAAAATTGGAGTGGGTGCAAATGCAAAACTGCCGCGAACTGCGCTGCAAAAACATCAATACCTTCAACTGATTAAAAATCGTCAAAATGCCGCCGGGCATCATATTAAACTTGTTTTTAAGCATCTTTTGAATGCCTTAATTTAGGAGTATATATATGATGTAAAAAACGCTGTTCCCCGAACATTCCTGTTATGTCGAACTGTTTACAGGTGGAGCGGCACTCTTTTTCCTTCGTCCGAAACCTGCCAAAGTAGGGGTACTTAACGATATCGACGGACAGCTTGTCAACCTCTACCGCGTCGTTCAGCATCATTTTGATGAGTTTGTCAGACAGTTCGAGTGGATGCCGACGAGCCGTGAAGTCTTCTCCCGACCGCAAAGCACCCCGCCGGATTGCATGACAGACATCCAACGTGCTGCACGGTTCTTCTACCTCCGGCACAATGCCTTCGGCGGCAAAACCGTCCAACAGCATTTCGGTACAGCAACTACATCTAAAGCATGGGACGCCTCTCAAGTCAAAGCAAAACTGACCGCTGCCAAAACCAGACTGAACGGTGTATTCGTTGAAAACGAACCGTGGGAACGGTGCTTTAAACGCTACGACCGCGAACATACCTTCTTCTACGCAGACCCACCGTATTGGCAAACAGCAGGATATGACCGTTCTTTTGATTGGATGCAATACGAACTATTGGCGAAATCGATGGCTGAGAGCAAAGGCAAAGTAATGATGTCCATTAATGACCATCCCGATATTAGAGAGTTATTTAAAGATTTCCGAACCACCCGCCTTGAGCTTATCTATTCCGTTGGTCGGGAAAAAACGCAAAAAACCGGCGGCGAACCGGTTATCTGCAACCGGTAAAACAAAAGCGACGGTTATCGTCGCTTTTATAAAAGTGCAAGGGAGTTGCAAATAATGCAATAAATTGCCAAAGTTTTTTCTCAGAAAATGCCGAGATTTTTCT
>NZ_CATQFV010000060.1:0-2822 GCF_958267435.1 Neisseria benedictiae | reverse complement strand
TATCCTTATATATTGCACCCCATCAAGGGGCGCAAGTCTTTACAAACATCAAGCCCCTTTAACTCTAGCCAGTGAAGGGGCTTTCTTATGTGCATCGCTTTTTATACCGTTAATCCCGATCAATACGAATACGAAAAATCACGCGCCTACATTGTGCGCATTTTCGTAAATGACGAAATTGTCGAGACAACAGTATTTCCTATTACAAACCCGCAAAACACATATAAAACAAGGCAAGAAGCTGAAGAATACGGCCGTCTGACTGTCAAGGCTCTTATGGATAAGCAGGAGAAAACCGCATGAGAGCCGAAGACAGAGCAGAAACGGCGGGGGCGTGTGTGGGCGCGCCTTGCGCGCCGCAAACGGCCACGCCGTTGAATGCCCCCCCTAGGCTAATAGGGGGGGAGCAAAAAAACCCTAATCCACAAAGTGGGGAGCAAACCGAAAAAACCGATCAAGTCGAATTTGAATATTTTTCCCAATACGTAACCGACGGTAAAGGCCGTCTGATAGAAATTCCGCTAAGACGCGGCAGAGAAGACGGCGCATTCATCGACCAGATCACATTTACGATACATGAGGAATCCATACCCAAAGTAACCCAAAAAGCCTATGTAACAGATGCCGAGTACCTCGCAAAGTACAGCGAATTGCTGCAGGAAATTCTAGGTTTCGGCATCAGTGCAAAACTGCCCTACAAAGGCAAATTCTTCTATCAATCCTGTTATCAGCTCGGTCCGCAAAATGTTGAGTACGGCAAAGTCCACTACGGCGGCCAAAGAGAAACCATACTTGTAGAGCTGAACGGCACCGGCTGCACAGCAGCTAAACCCGGTTGGGAAAACAGGCTTTATGAATTTCTGCAAAAGTGTGTCCGGCCAAAAATAACAAGGGTTGACGTAGCACATGATTTTTTCAATGGAGAGTACACGCCCCATCAAGCTTTAACCGACCACGATAACGGCCTTTTTGATTGCCATAACGTCCGCCCGAAAAGCGAATGTAAAGGCGTTGCTTGGAGACACGAAGACGGCAGCGGCAAAAGCTTCTACATCGGCAAACGCGGAAACGCCAAATACACAAGGATTTACGAAAAAGGCAAACAGCTAGGCGATAAATCAAGCCCGTGGGTTCGATTTGAAACAGAGTTCAGAAACGGAGATATAGAAGTCCCCATAGACATACTGATTCATGCCGGTGCGTATCTTGGCGGAGCGTATCCCGTCTGTGAACAGATATTCAAATGCGAAGCCAAGCGCATGGATTCGACGGTTAAAGAGGTCAATCTCACGTTTGAACACAAACAATTTTACGCAAGGCAGCAAGTCGGCAAATGGGTCAATTTTTTAAAAGACATCGGTTGGACGGCTGAAGATATCGTCAAAGACCTAACTAATGGCGTTGAAGGCTATCCCAAAGGTCTCCAGCCCGAAGAATACGACAGCAGCAAAGCCAGTGTTTTTTATATCCATGATGAGCAAAAAGCCATAAACGCCCTGAATATCGAAGTCTTAGAGTTTGAATTAAATCAGGAAAAGCAATACGAGTATCCGCAAGATAGGCAGAAACAGCATGAGCGCGATTACGACAAAGAGCAGTATCAAATATCAGACCAGTTAGAAGACTGGAAATATCTATAAATCAAAGAAAGGAAATACCCATGTTTGATCAATTACAAGTAACCACCTATCCCGCCACGCTCCTGGGCGCAAAACAGTTCAAAGGTGAGATTGACGGCAACAAAATCGATACCTGTACCGTACTGGTAGTCAGCCCCATGCCCGCCAACGGCAACAGCGTAGGTTTTACTGCTGCCAGCATGAAATTTGGAGAAAGCCACAATTTCGATCGGCTGAAAAACCTCAAATTCCCCTGCTCCGTAAATGTAACCGTCGCAATGGAATCTACCGGCAAAGGCTTAGTACCCAAGCTGCTTGATTTTGAAGTGAAAGGCGCGTCGACCAAAGCCTAAGGCAGAAAGTCCAGAATATGAGCAGGTATCAGCAAAAATTTATCGTTCAGGAACTGGAAAACTATGAATTCATCTTCCCCGATCAGTTCGGCGATATTGGATTTACCCAAAATCTGAAAGAAGCCGGACAGTATGAAAACTATGAAGACGCATTCAATGCCGGATTAGAAGAGATTGGCGGACATTTTCAGATTTTCAGCTTCTACATCAGAGAAGAATAAAAGTTAACAGGCTTGGCGGGCGGTCTGTAAAACCTTCACAAAGCCCGCGAAACCATTTTTTAACCAACTAAGGAAAACATCATGAAAATCATGAATAACCTGAAAAAATACGGCGCGAAAATCGCCGCTTTCGCAGCTGCTCCGTTCGCACTGGCAGCCAACACCTATGCAGCATTGCCCGAAACTGCAAAACAATCATTAGAAGGCGCAAAAGCTGACGGTCTGGAAGCCGGTTGGATCGTTATCGGCGTATTCGCTGCACTGTTTGTGATCGCGATTGTAAAACGTGTAATGCGATAAGGTCGGCAAAATGTACTACCAAGTTGGAAATCAGTGTTTAGAGCAGCATCAGGCCGAAAACGTCTATTTCAGCTTGGTAGTACCTAAAATAACTGAAGACGGGAAAATCATAAAACCCGAATACAACGGCAAAGATTGGAAAATAGACGGCCAAATCATCAAGGCCGATTTACCTAAATGCGACCCGTCCGAAAACCTGAAAGACGGCATGTATATAGGCTGGTTGATTTTCGGAATCGCGGCATCCGTCTATTTCGTAACCGTGATTAAAAGGCTCTTGAGATGATGGATTTCTATTTCTATGTCGGTCTTTCCGTTCCGATCATCAT
>NZ_CATQFV010000059.1:0-101255 GCF_958267435.1 Neisseria benedictiae | reverse complement strand
ACCGTTGCCGATTGGCATACTTACTTCGTCAAGGGCAGTCAGGCGGAAACGGAAGGGGTTTGGGTTCATAATTCTTGTCCGCCCAAAAGAGCTCCCGAATACCATGCAGGAACTGTATCTGAATCTAATTTTTTAAATGCAGCTGAGAAATGGCTAGGGGAAAACTATAAGTCATATCCAAATGGTCGATATGTATCACAAGATGGAATGCGACAGGTACGATATGGTCATCATGAAACAAATTCATCTACGCATCATGGTCATTTTGAATCATATGACAAACCCAATGGACGTGTAATAGAAAATAGTGTAGTAACAATTATTCAGGATTAGAAAATTATGAGTGTAAAAGAATTATTCAAAGTTATCTTAGATAAAAATAAAGATTTTCCTATTAGAACGATTCATCGCACTCCAATGGGGATACTTCCCAAACCTGTTGCTTTAAGTATTGGTCAATATGAAGATGACCAAGGATTTTATTTATTTTATTTGGATGAGACCGGTCAGGAACAAACGGATACTTATCATGACACATTAGATTCGGCATTTGAACAGGCGGAGTTTGAATTTGGAATCAGCAAAGAAGAATGGATGCAAAGTCCTTAGACGGCAAAATCAAGATGCCGCTTTATTTTTCAGACGGCATTTCCGTCAATAAAAAAGTCGGTATTGGAGTCCAAACCAGCCTATGCCTTGCCGGAATAGGGATGAAAGGTTTAAGAAAAAATGATTACAGTCGAACATTTAGAGCATTATTTGGGTGAAATCGAAAGCGGTATAAAATGCTTGGATCGACGTTATCATCTCAGCGTTTCCGTCTTCCCATCACAACCATATAAAGGGGTAACTACTTTTTCTACTTTAGGCTTGAATCGATATGACTTGAACTATAAGAGTAGGTTTGAATTAATTTTTACCTGTTCTGAAGAATGGAATAAAGAAAATATTGCAGCTTTTCTATCAGGAGTGGCTGAATATTTGATTGACAATAGACAACCTATTTTAAGAGGTGAAATTATTCAATTACCCAGAGTAATTATCGAAGGTAGCAAAATGGATGCACTGTATGTTTCCGCCCCATTTTATTTCGACAATGATTTTCAGGTCTGTTATGGCGAACACTACAATATCGTTTTCCCTTTGCTTGTCCCGTTGTATAAACAGGAAGCAGAATTGGTGGAAAAAAAGGGTTGGAATGCTTTTGAGCAGTTCTTGTTGGATAATGAAGTTGGCAACCTTTCGGATATGAATCGGAAACCGTTTGTTTGGTAAATACCTTCTTCAGACGACCTTTGAAAACAGGCTAAAAAGCATGGACTATAACCAAACTGTTTTATCTCACTTGCAAAAATTTTGGAAACATCATGATATTAAAGGATTTACTTGGACTTTAGGAAGGATTGTTGAAGAACTTCCCGATTTCCAAGTTTTCCAAGTGATTCCTAATCATGCAGATGAGCCCTGGGTTTATGTCAGCTCTGGGATAGGTTCATTTTTAGGACGGGAGTTTTTTATCGTCAGCCCATTTGAAACACCTGAACATATTGAGACCTTGGCAATGCTGGCATCGGCAAGTATGCATTATCCTGATCAATTCCAATTAGGAAAAACGGTCAATATCGGCAGACCGTGGGTTGAGCAATCATCCTTCTGGCATTTTCTGATTTCTCTGCCTTATCCTTATGGGCAAGAGTTGGAATATATGGATAATGTCCGATTTTTCTGGTTATTGCCGATTACTCATCAAGAGAGGCTTTTTCTAGATACTCATTCGGTAGAAGAATTGGAAACGAAATTCGATGAAGCGGGTATTGATTATTTAGATATAAATCGTGTGAGTACTGTCTGGCAGGCCGGATAAAAAACCGGCAATCAAAATGCCGTCTGAAACAGGTTTGGGCTTTTCAGACGGCATTTTTGTATTTAAAGCCGGGTAACGCTCAATACGCCTTTGACATCGCCGAGGCCGGCGAGGACGCGGGGGAGGTCGTTGACTTGTTTGACTTCGAGCGTGAACCTCATGCTGGCTTCCAAGTCGCGGGACTGGGTTTGCACGGCAGTAACGTTGAGTTTGTGGCGGGCGAGTGCGTCGGATACGTCGCGTAAAAGCCCTGAGCGGTCTTGGGCGCGGATTTCGATATCGACGGCGAATACTTGTCCTTCCTGCAACGCCGCCCAGCTTGCGTCCAACACTTTTTCAGGCGCGTGTTCGGCGAGGTGTCGGAAAGAGGGGCAGGTTTTGCGGTGCACTGAAATGCCGCGCTCGCGGGTAACGAAGCCGACAATATCATCAGGCGGCGCGGGTTTGCAGCATTTGGCAAGCGTGGTCATCAAGCCGTCTTCACCGTCGATGAGAACGCCGGTTTTGCCGCCTTTTTTGATTTTGGACTGTTTGACGATGGTGGTTGCGCTGACGGGTATGGGCGGCGGTTCGTTCAGCGTGCCGCAGGCTTTTTGGATGGCGCGGTTGGAAATTTCGCCCTGTCCGACGGCGGTGTAGAGGTCTTCGGGCTTTTTGTAGCCGAGGTTTTCGGCAAGCTCTTGCAGGTTGGGCTTGGGCGTGAGTTTGGCAAGCTGTTTGTCGAGTTGGACGCGGCCTTCTTCGCGCACGGTGTCGGCGTTTTGCTGGCGGATGTAGGCGCGGATTTTGCCGATGGCCTTGCCGGATTTGACCCAGCCTTCGTAAAGCCAGTTAACGGAAGGATGCCCTTCTTTGGCGGTAATGATTTCGACGCGCTGTCCGTTTTCAAGCTGGGTGGACAGCGGCACAATCTGCCCTTCGACTTTCGCCCCCCGGCAACGGTCGCCGATGCTGCTGTGTAAGGCGTAGGCGAAGTCGATGGGGGTCGCGCCTGTGGGCAGGGAAAGGACTTTGCCGTGCGGGGTCAAAACGTAAATCGTGTCGTTGAACAGCTCGGTTTTGAAGGCGGCGGCGAGGTCTTCCTTGCCGCTTTCCGCCATGTTTTCGCGCCAGTCCAAGAGTTGGCGCAACCAGGCGATTTTCTGTTCGTAGGCTGAATCGCCTTTGCCGCCCTCTTTGTAACGCCAGTGGGCGGCGACACCGAATTCGTTGAATTGGTGCATATCGAAGGTGCGGATTTGCACTTCCACGCCTTTGTCTTCGGGGCCGACAATGACGGTGTGCAAACTTTTATAGCCGTTGCCTTTCGGGTTGGCGATGTAGTCGTCGAACTCGCCGGGGATGGGCTGCCAGAGGCTGTGGACAATGCCCAGCGTGGTGTAACACTCGGGGACGGTATCGACCAGAATCCGCACGGCGCGGATGTCGAACAAGCCGTCGAAAGTGAGCTTTTTCTTCACCATTTTTTTGTAAATGGAGTAGATGTGTTTCGGACGGCCGGCGACTTCGAAGTGGATATTGTATTTTTTGAGTTCCGTACGCAGGATATTGAGGAAGTTTTCGATGTATTCGAGGCGTTCGGTGCGTTTTTCGTCCAAAAGCAGGGCAATTTCGCGGTATTTTTCGGGTTCTTGATGGCGGAAGCCCAAATCTTCGAGCTGCCATTTGAGCTGCCACACGCCCAAACGGTTGGCGAGCGGGGCGAAGATGTCGAGGGTTTCTTTGGCGACGGCGCGTTTTTCGGGGCTGTCGGGGGCGTTGCTTAAAAATTGCAGGGTGCGCGTACGCATCGCCAGTTTGATTAACACGACGCGGATGTCGGTAACCATCGCCAGCAGCATTTTCCGCATGGTTTCCGCTTGCTGGGCGCGTTCTTCCGGCGTGGCGAGGCTGTCCACCCGGGCGAAGTGGGTGAGTTTCTGCACTTCGTCCACACCTTTGACCAGCTCGGCGACGGTGCTGTTGCAGCGTTCGGAAACCAATAGATTCCAATCGGGGACGTAGCGTCCGATGTCGGCAAGCAGGGTGGCGGCGACGGCATCGGGCAGCAGGTCGAGTTCGTCGACCATTTGTGCCGCGCCGAGGAAGTGGTCGGACAACGGCTCGCCATACGGCGTGACGGCATCGGCGGGGTAATGTTCCTGCGCCAGTGAACGGGCGGCTAAGACAAGTTTTTTATCGTTGTCCGGCAGCGCGGCGCAGTAGCTGTCGAACCATTCGCGCAATTCTTGCGGGGTCGCGCTTTGCGTGTCTTGAATCGGGCTGATGGCGGTCATGATGGGGTCTTCCGTTCCGATAAAAACGAGTTTATTGTAACAGCTTATTTATTTACGGTGCATAGGCGGGAAGATAAACTTGTTTCGGGCGGCGCGGGGTGTTAAGGTAGCCGGTACCGACAGGTTGACGAGGAATATTTTGATGAAACTGTATATTTACGACCATTGCCCGTTTTGCGTGCGTGCGCGGATGGCTGCCGGTCTGTTTGGTGCTGACGTTGAAGAAGCCGTGCTGGCAAACGACGACGAGGCAACGCCGATTGGCATGATTGGCGCGAAACAAGTGCCCATCCTGCAAAAAGAGGACGGTTCGTTTATGGGCGAGAGTTTGGACATTGTGCGGCATTTCGACCGCGAAGGCCGTCTGAAAGACGAAGTCCGCCCCGAAATACAGGTTTGGATGGACAAAGTCGGCAGTTACAACAACAAGTTGGTTCAGCCGCGTACTGTTAAAATCGGTCTGCCCGAATTTGCAACGCCGGAAGCGGTGAAATATTTCACAGACAAAAAAGAGAAAAGCATCGGCAGCTTTTCCGCCAATTTGAATAAAACCGCCCGATACCTCGAACGGATAAACGCAGATTTGCAAGAGTTGGAGAATTTGATGGACGGTACTTCAGACGGCATCAACGGCGGAATCGGCATGGAGGATATTTTGGTTTTCCCCGTTTTAAGGAATCTGACCGTGGTGCGCGGAATCGAATGGCCTCAAAAGGTGATGGGTTATCTGATGACGATGAGTGAAAAATCAGGCGTGCCGCTTTATTTTGACAGGGCATTGTAAAACAGGAAAACGCAGCAGGCAGGGAAGCCTTGCTGCGTTTTCCTGTGGTTGGCAAATACGGCGGTAGTGCCCGAAAACCGCCAATTCAAATAAACCATCCGATGAGGGATTGAACCAGTATCATAACCAGCTGTACGACAGGGGTGACAAACATACCCAAACCCCCGGTCAGCAGAAGCAGCAGGATAATCCACGTCCCATAGGGTTCGATTTTGCGGAATAAGACAGAATATTTCGCCGGCAGGAAGGTGTCGATGAAAATGCCGCCGTCACCAGGCAGGATGGGAATGATGCTGATTGCAAACAGAATGGCGTTAATCAGGATGCCGTAATTTGCCATTTTTGCCAGCGGCATTTGGTATGCGTCGTCGATGAATGGGGCCAATACCCAAATCAGCCCCCACAAAAAGGCCATCGCCAGATTTGCCAGCGGACCGGATGCGGCAACATAACGCCAGGCAAGGCGCGGGTTGCGGAAGTTGCGCGAATCGATAGGGATAGGACGTGCCCAACCAAATAGAAACGGTGTGAACATCAAAGTAAATAGCGGCATGATGATTGTGCCGACCGGATCGATATGGGGCAGAGGGTTCAGCGTCAGCCTGCCGTATTGTTCGGCAGTGTTGTCTCCCCAGTAGCGCGCCGTATAGCCGCGTACCACCTCCCTGACGGTAATGGCAAGCAGTACGGGCAGGACGGCAAGCAAGAATACGCCCAAGTCAAAATTCCGAAACATGATTTTCCTTTAAAACAGGTGGTACGCAGCCGTAACCGGCTGCCGGATGAAAGCGGCAATATATCATTTAACCCGATTTTGTTGGAATGGGAAAACAGGTAGATCCGCTCCGTTTGTCTGCCGGCATCTGATAATTTGTCATAACATATTGTTTTAATATGGATTTTAATAATATGAAAACAGTATTCAGATAAAGGTAAATAATAAAAATAGGTTGCAAATAGGAATTGTTGCTATTATTATGCCCGAATTATGGATAAAGAACGAATTTTAACCCCCGCAGTCGTGTTTTCCGTCGCACTGCTGCATTTGGCAATGGTGGCATTGCTCTGGCAGGCGCACAAGCTGCCCGTGATAGAGTCAGGCAATGTTATTGAATTTGTCGATTTGGGCGACTTTGGCGGAGGGGACGGCGCACCCGAAGGCGCAGGCGCGCCTGCCGCGCCCGAACCGCAACCCGAGCCTGAGCAGCCCAAACCTGTCGAGCCGCCCAAACCGGTTTTGAAGCCGGTGGTTACAAAAAAGGCGGATGCAGATATTCAGCAGCCCAAGGAAAAGCCGAAACCCGAAGAAAAACCGAAGCCCGAACCCAAACCGGAAGCGAAGCCTGCCCCGAAACCGGCGGAAAAACCGGCAGAAAAGCCGTCTGAAAAACCTGCCGAACATTCCGGCAATGCTTCTGCCAAAGCCGGCAGCGAGCAGGGCAATGGGGAAGGTAAGGGAACCGGTACCAAAGGCGACGGAACAGGGCGCGGAGAAGGCAGCGGTAAAGGCAGCGGCGGAGCCAAAGGCGAACACGGGGAAGGAAGCGGCGGCAGCGGCGGCGGAACAGGAGCCGGCAGCAGCAAAGGCAACCCTTTACGCGCCAACGGCAGCATCCCGCGCCCGGCCTATCCCGCGCTTTCTATGGAAAATGACGAGCAGGGCACGGTTGTTTTGAGCGTTTTGGTTTCTCCGGGCGGTCATGTCGAGTCCGTCAAAGTGGTGAAAAGCAGCGGTTTTTCCCGTTTGGACAATGCGGCACGCAAGGCGGCGCAAAACGGGCATTTTCAAGCCAATGCCTGGACGGAGTTTAAAGTCCCCGTCAAGTTTGAATTGAATTAGGCGGTTGCCGCAGCGGTTTGCGGCAACTTGGATGTTTGATTGGTTTTTTCAGTGTTGGAATCATTATGAATTTGAAATTAGTGTTTGAATCGGGCGATCCCGTCCTGATCGGTGTGTTTGTGTTGATGCTGCTGATGAGTATCGTAACGTGGTGTCTGGTTGTCTTGCGCTGTATCAAGCTGTATCGGGCGCGCAAAGGGAATGCCGCCGTCAAACGGCATATGCGCGATACTTTGTCGCTGAACGACGCGGTCGAAAAAGTGCGCGCCGTCGATGCGCCTTTGTCCAAACTGGCGCAAGAGGCGTTGCAGTCTTACCGCAACTACCGCCGGAGCGAAGCGTCCGAACTGGCGCAGGCTCTGCCGTTGAACGAGTATTTGGTCATTCAAATCCGCAACAGTATGGCGCAGATTATGCGCCGGTTTGATTACGGGATGACCGCGCTTGCCTCCATTGGCGCGACCGCGCCGTTTATCGGGCTGTTCGGCACGGTTTGGGGGATTTACCACGCCCTGATCAATATCGGGCAAAGCGGGCAGATGAGCATTGCGGCGGTTGCCGGCCCGATTGGCGAGGCACTGGTGGCGACGGCGGCTGGCCTGTTCGTGGCGATTCCGGCGGTGTTGGCATACAACTTCCTCAATCGCGGCACGAAAATACTGGCTCAGGATTTGGATGCGATGGCGCACGATTTGCACGTCCGCCTGCTTAATCAAAAGGATAGCTGATTATGGCATTTGGTTCGATGAATTCCGGCGACGATTCTCCGATGTCCGACATCAACGTTACGCCGCTGGTGGACGTGATGCTGGTGTTGCTGATTGTGTTTATGATTACTATGCCGGTGCTGACGCATTCCATCCCTTTGGAACTGCCGACCGCGTCCGAGCAGGCAAACAAGCAGGACAAACAGCCTAAAGACCCCCTGCGCCTGACGATTGATGCGAACGGCGGCTATTATGTCGGCGGGGATTCTGCAAGCAAAGTGGAAATCGGGGAAGTGGAAAGCCGTCTGAAAGCCGCCAAGGATCAGAATGAAAACGTGATTGTGGCAATTGCGGCAGATAAGGCGGTGGAATACGATTATGTGAACAAAGCGTTGGAGGCTGCCCGTCAGGCAGGGATTACCAAAATCGGTTTTGTAACCGAAACCAAGGCGCAATAAAGTTTGACGTTTGAACGAATGCCGTCTGAAAGCCTTTCAGACGGCATTTTTGTATCGGCCGGTTTTATGGTTTGGCGGCTGCTTCTTCCAAACGGCTGCGGAAGTTTTCCAAATTTACGCCTGCCGCTTGGGCGCGGCGGATGATTTCGTCAACCGGCATACCTTCTGCCGCCCGGCGGAAGCCCCACAGCAGGGAGCAGCGCGTACCGGTCCGGCAATAGGCAAGGACGGGATATTCGGCTTGTCCGATGAGTTGTCGGAAGGTTTCGACATCGTGTTTTTGGATGTCGCGTGCGGTAACGGGTTGGTGATGGAATCCGGTAACTCCTGCTTGTTCCAACCACTGTTTGATTTGGGCGAAGTCGGGTTGCGATTCTTCTTCGCGGTCGGGGCGGTTGCAGACGACGGTTTTGATACCCAGTTGCGCGATTTGTTCCGCATCGGCTTTGGTCAGTTGAGGAGAAATATAGAGATGTTCGTCAAGTTTCAGAATGGCCATTTTGTTTCCTTTGCTTTGCGGTTGTTTTTCAGACGGCATTTTGTGTGCAATGCCGTCTGAAAGTTTAACCGAACAACCAGTTTTCCAACAGGTTCCGGTCTGTGATATGTAGGATGGCAGTATCCGCCGCCGCTGCCTGAACCGTCAAGACGGTTTGACGCAATATGCCGGCACGGAAGAAGTGGATATTGATTTTTGCATTGACGTAGTATCGGGCCCATTGTGCGGCAAAGTCGGTGCAGGCATAACCGTCTAAAGCAATGATTTTGTCTTGCGGGCATAGTGCCGCAGATTCCGCGCTGCCGCCGTTAAAGACATGGGTCAGGACGATGTGGTCGGCGTTTTGTTTGAAACGTGCGCCGAAATCGCCTGCCGGCGGGACGGGGCAGATGTGTTCCGCATATCCGCCGCCGTGTTGTCGGGGAAGCGGCAGGAAGGTCAGTCCCACGCCTGCGGTAGACAGGCATTCGGCAAGCGGCAAATCTTCGGTGCTGTATAACGCTTTTTGGAAAAAATCTTCCAAATCCAAGCCGGTTATTTCCTGACAGCGGATTTGCCAGTGTTTTTCCGGAATGCCTGCGTGCGTATCCCTCCACTCCCGATAGAGTTTGTCCATTACCGTATCGAGAGAATGTCTGCCGTTGCTTCGGTTGCGTATTATCAGATCAAGGCACAATGCGGCAAGCGCGCCTTTCTGGTAGTAGCTGACGATGGTGTTGGGGCTGTTTTCATCCGGTTTGTAAAATTTGTTCCACGCGGTAAAACTCGATTCTGCCAAGGTCTGCCTCAAATGGCCGCGGGTTTGTTGTACGCGCGTAATACCTTGTGCCAGCAGGTTTAAATAAGATTCGGGCGAGATAGTGTGGCTGCGTGCCAAAAACAAATCGTCGTAATAGGATGTAATGCCTTCGAATGCCCATAGTTGTTCGGTATAGTTTTCTTTGTCGAGGTCATAAGGGATGAACGCGGCAGGTTTGATGGATTTGACGTTCCATGCATGGAAATATTCGTGGGAAAAAAGTCCGAGCAATGTGGTGTAGGCATCGTCGGCATCGGTCATATCGAACAGCGGAAGGCTGTGGCGGTCGGCGAGCAGGGCGGTGCTGTCGGCGTGTTCCAAACCGCCGTAAATATGGTCGCCGACGTGGAGCAGGAACAAATATTTTTGAAACGGGGCAGGGGAGGAAAACACTGCCAGTTCGGTTTCGCAGATTTTTTTGATGTCCGAAACCAGCCTGTTGCGGTCGAAATCGGGATAGATGCCGCTTAAGGCAATCGTGTGCGGAATGCCTGCCGCTTCAAAATCTAAAAATTCAATCAAGCCCATCTCGACAGGTCGGTCAATCAATTCGGCATAAGATGCCGTCTGAAAGACAAACCTCCCTGTCTCCGGCAGTGTTGTGGCAATACGCCATTCGGGTGGAATGCCTGTCAATTCCAAGCGGTGCGGCAGCGTTTCCGCTCCTTCGACTTTCAAAAACAGGCACGCTCCGTCAAAAAAACCGCGTTCTGTTGTCAGGAAAGAACCTCGAACCGACAAATCGAATGCATATACGGTGTAGCGGATTTGCCACTCGCCGCGTACGGCGGCAGCGTGCCAGCGGTTTTTTGCAATTTGTTCGAGCGGCATGGACGTGCCGTTACAGGATGCATGGATAGAAGTGATGTGGCGGGAAAAATCCCGAATCAGATAGCTGCCCGGAACCCAGTTTGGCAGGCTTATTTCTATAGGAAAATCATCATTTTGTGTGAATGTCAGTAAGATGTGCCACTCATGGTCTAGAGGGGAGGGGGCAATTTCATAATTAATCATGGCTATTAAATATATCGTTAAATATTATTGATAAAATGTCTTTAAAATGCAGCTTAATCTACATCAATAAAGTGTTATAAAAAAGGAGGCTTGAAAAACAAAGCAATGTCAAACTGGTTGCAATTTATTATAACAATATGATTTATATATAATAAGAATGAATTTAAGAAAAATTTTCCTTTATGTTGCAAATGTAATTCCGCTTGGCGTAATAAGGCAGATATGTTAAATTTAGAAAAAATTACGCTTGCCCAAGTTGTACCTTAAGAGGTCGCAAAGGTGGGCAGGATAAAAAATTTTTATTCCCATAATTCATGGAGACTCTCATGGACACACAAACTTACAACTACAAAGTGGTGCGCCAGTTCGCCATCATGACTGTAGTTTGGGGTATCGTGGGCATGTTGGTCGGCGTTATCGTCGCAGCCCAACTGTTTGCTCCCGCCCTCGATTTGTCTAATATCGGACCTTGGTTCCACTTCGGCCGCCTGCGTCCGCTGCACACTAATGCGGTTATTTTCGCATTTGGCGGCTGCGGCCTGATCGGCACATCATACTACGTTGTCCAACGTACTTGTAATACCCGTCTTTTCGGCGGCTGGCTGCCGGCATTTACCTTTTGGGGTTGGCAGGCGGTAATCGTTGCTGCTGCCGTCAGCTTCCCTATGGGTTGGACCCAAGGTAAGGAATATGCCGAACTGGAATGGCCGATCGACATTCTGATTACTTTGGTTTGGGTTGCATACGCCATCGTATTCTTCGGTACGATTGCCAAACGCAAGGTGAAACACATTTACGTTGCCAACTGGTTCTACGGCGGTTTTATTTTGGCGGTCGCACTTTTGCACATCGTCAACAATATCAGCATCCCGGCAGGGTTGATGAAGTCATACCCTGTCTATTCCGGTGCGATTGATGCTATGGTTCAATGGTGGTACGGGCATAACGCCGTGGGCTTCTTCCTGACTGCCGGCTTCTTGGGTATGATGTACTATTTTGTCCCCAAACAAGCAGGCCGCCCTGTTTACTCCTACCGCCTGTCCGTCGTTCACTTTTGGGCGTTGATTTTCACCTATATGTGGGCGGGTCCGCACCATCTTCACTACACTGCGCTGCCTGACTGGACTCAATCTTTGGGTATGGTTCTGTCTTTGATTTTGTTCGCACCCTCTTGGGGCGGTATGATTAACGGCATCATGACCTTGTCCGGCGCGTGGGACAAACTGCGTACTGACCCGATTCTGAAATTCCTGATTGTATCCCTGTCCTTCTACGGTATGTCTACCTTTGAAGGCCCGATGATGTCGATTAAAACGGTCAACGCATTGAGCCACTATACAGACTGGACCGTTGCACACGTTCACGCCGGTGCTTTGGGTTGGGTAGGCTTTGTAACCATCGGTTCCGTCTATTACATGATTCCCCGTCTGTTCGGCAAAGAACAGATGCACAGCACCAAACTGGTAGAGGCGCATTTTTGGATTGCGACCATCGGCGTGGTTCTGTATATCGCCGCGATGTGGATTGCCGGTGTGATGCAGGGTTTGATGTGGGGCTCTTTGAACGATGACGGTACGCTGACCTACTCGTTTGTCGAATCCGTAAAACGCACTATGCCTTATTACATGATCCGTTTTGCAGGTGGTTTGCTGTATCTGAGCGGTATGTGCATTATGGCGTACAACGTGTACCGCACAGCCATCAGCGGTAAGGCGGTCGATGCTGAAATCCCTGCGGTTTCCCAAACACAGCATCACTAAAATACTAAGGAAGATAGGCTACCAAAATGAAATTACAACAATTGGCCGAAGAAAAAATCGGCATCCTGATTGTGTTTACCCTGCTTGTAGTCAGTGTCGGTCTGTTGATTGAAGTTGTGCCCTTAGCCTTTACTAAGGCGGCAACGCAGCCGGCACCGGGTGTGAAACCTTACAATGCCCTGCAGGTTGCAGGACGCGATATTTATATACGCGAAGGTTGTTATAACTGCCACTCGCAAATGATTCGCCCGTTCCGTGCGGAAACCGAACGTTATGGACACTACTCTGTTGCCGGGGAATCGGTTTACGATCACCCGTTCCAATGGGGTTCCAAACGTACCGGTCCTGATTTGGCCCGTGTGGGCGGCCGTTATTCCGACGAATGGCACCGCATCCACCTGCTGAATCCGCGTGATGTCGTACCCGAATCCAATATGCCGGCATTCCCGTGGCTTGCACGCAATAAAGTCGATGTCGATGCAACCGTTGCCAACATGAAGGCTTTGCGTAAGGTAGGGACTCCTTACAGTGATGAGGAAATTGCGAAAGCGCCCGAAGCCTTGGCAAACAAATCTGAGCTGGATGCTGTAGTCGCCTATCTGCAAGGATTGGGTCTGGCTTTGAAAAACGTAAGGTAACATCATGGATATTAACGGTATTCGCGCTCTTTTCACGGTATGGATCTTTATCTGCTTCCTGTTGGTACTCTATATCGTCTTCAACAGGCGGAATAAGAAAAATTACGATGATGCCGCAAACAGCATTTTTGATGAAAACCAAGATGCGCAAGATAAGAAAAGCGAAAACCGTTAATATTGTGATAACGGAGCAAAACAATGAACACAACATCCCAATTTACCAGTAACTTCTGGAATATATATATTGCAGTTATTGTCTTACTGAGCTTTATCGCTTTGGCTTGGCTGCTGCTGTCTCAAAATGTTGTCAAACGCCCGAAGAAGGGCGAAGAAGTACAAACTACAGGCCATGAGTGGGACGGTATTGCCGAATACGACAACCCGCTGCCGCGCTGGTGGTTTTGGCTGTATGTTTTGACATGGCTGTTCGGTATCGGTTATCTGGTTATGTATCCGGGTGTCGGCGACTACAAAGGCCTGCTGAAATGGACCAGCCACAACCAATATGAAAAAGAGGTCAAAAAAGCCGATGAGCAATACGGCAAACTGTATGCCAAGTTTGCGGATATGCCGATTGAAAAAGTGGCAAAAGACCCACAGGCCAAGCAAATCGCCCAAAACCTGTTCAATACCTACTGTATCCAGTGCCACGGCTCTGATGCCAAAGGTTCTAAAGGTTTTCCGAATCTGACCGACAGCGATTGGTTGTGGGGCGGCGATCCCGATAAAATCCACGAGACCATTGAAAAAGGCCGTGTTGCGACTATGCCTGCTTGGGGTCCTGCTTTGGGTGAGGAAGGCGTAAAAGACGTTGCGCATTATGTGATGTCTCTTTCAAAACCCAAAGGCCAGTATGATGAGGAACGTGCCGCACGCGGACAAGCCTTATTCAGCGGTCCGCCTGCCAACTGTTTCACTTGCCACGGCGATAAGGGACAAGGTATCCAAGGTTTGGGTCCGAACCTGACTGATGACGTGTGGTTGTGGGGCGGTACGCAAAAATCCATTATTGAAACCATTACCAACGGCCGTAGCAGCCAAATGCCCGCGTGGGGACATTTCTTGGATAAAGACAAACTGCATATTATGACTGCTTATGTATGGGGTCTTTCCAATAAAGACGGTAAAGCTCTGGTGAAAAAAGCCGAGCCTGCACCGACTCCCGCACCGGCGGCAGAACCCGCAGCATCTGCTCCTGCAGAAGCAGCACAAGCCGCTTCTGAAGCCAAACCTGCCGCAGCAGAACCTAAAGCCGAGGAAAAAGCCGCACCTGCTGCCAAAGTGGACGGCAAACAGGTTTATGAAACCGTTTGTGCCGCCTGCCATGGCAATGCGATTCCGGGTATTCCCCACGTCGGCACCAAAGCCGATTGGGCCGACCGCATCAAAAAAGGTAAGGACACATTGCACAAACACGCAATCGAAGGTTTCAATACGATGCCCGCAAAAGGCGGTCGCGGCGATTTGAGCGATGATGAGGTCAAAGCTGCAGTTGACTATATGGTCAACCAGTCAGGCGGCAAATTCTAACCGTTGTTTTCCGACTTTGTCGGATGCAGAAATCCGGATTCATATCGAATCCGGATTTTTTATTTTGAATGGAAATCCTGTTTTTGATTTATGCCGTCTGAAAGTGGGGATTTTGATGCTTAAACGGTCAGACCGACTGATATTTTTGTATGGTTTAAAGAATGGTGCAGTTGGGTGTCGGACAGCATTGTTTGATGCTTTCAGACGGCATATAGGTTTGTTTCTTCAAAATGGAATCTTTTTTCATATGTTGCAAAAAATATTGATTTTAGTCATAAAGAATTAGTCTTTATTATTTATAATCGCGCATCATCACGATAACTCTAATTTCAAAAGGACGATTAATGGATACACAAATCAAAACTGAAGCCGGCAATCAGACCAACCGGCGTTATCTGACCGTTTGGAGATGGCATTTTTATGCCGGTTTGCTGGTTATGCCCTTCTTGACCCTGCTTGCCGTTACGGGTTTGGGTATGCTGCTGTTTGCCAATATTACCGGCAAGGAGGGCGAGCGGATTCATGTTGTGCCGCAGGCAACGGTACAACCTCTGTCTGTTCAGGCGGAAGCGGCACGCAGCGCCGTTAATCCGGACACTTCGTCCGTCGTTCAGTATATTGCACCGCGCGCCGATGATATGGTTGCCGTGTTCCGTGTCAACAATGAGGGTAAGGCAACCATGGTTGCGGTCGATCCTTATACGGCAAAAGTGGTCAGCACCATGCCGCGCAATCAGGGTTGGTATCACACGATGGATGAAATCCACGGCGATATGATGCTTGGTGCGGCAGGCGATTATCTTTTGGAAACGGCTGCATCGCTGACGATTATTATGATAATCAGCGGCTTGTACCTTTGGTGGGCGAAACGGCGCGGCATCAAGGCGATGCTGCTGCCGCCAAAAGGCAGGGCACGTTCTTGGTGGCGGAATCTGCATGGTTCGTTTGGAACTTGGGTGTCGCTGATTTTACTGTTGTTCTGTCTGTCCGGAATTGCTTGGGCAGGTATTTGGGGCGGCAAGTTCGTGCAGGCTTGGAGTCAGTTCCCGGCCGGCAAATGGGGTGTCGAACCGAACCCTGTTTCAGTCGTGCCGACCCACGGCGAGGTATTGAATGACGGCAAGGTTAAGGAAGTGCCGTGGATTTTGGAGCTTACGCCTATGCCTGTTTCAGGGACGACTGTGGGTAAAGACGGCATTAACCCCGACGAGCCGATGACATTGGAAACCGTTGACCGTTTCGCGCGGGAAATCGGTTTCAAAGGGCGTTATCAGCTGAATTTGCCCAAAGGCGAGGACGGCGTATGGACTTTGTCGCAAGACTCTATGAGTTACGATATGATTAGTCCGTTTGCCGACCGCACAGTGCATATCGACCAGTACAGCGGAAAAATCCTTGCCGATATCCGTTTTGCCGATTACAACCCGTTCGGCAAATTTATGGCGGCAAGCATTGCGCTGCATATGGGTACTCTGGGCTGGTGGAGCGTACTGGCGAACGTCGTGTTCTGCCTTGCCGTGATTTTTATCGGCATCAGCGGCTGCGTGATGTGGTGGAAACGCCGTCCGTCCGGCGCGGCGGGCATGGTTCCTCCGGCGCAGAAAATCAAGCTGCCGGTTTGGTGGATGATGGCATTGCCGCTATTGGCAATAGCATTGATCTTCCCGACCGCGCTGCTTGCCATTGCCGTGATTTGGCTGTTGGATACCTTGCTGCTGTCGCGGATTCCTGTTTTGAGGAAATGGTTTAAATGACCAAATGCCGTCTGAAGCGTTCAGACGGCATTTTGTTTGAAGTCGGGCGGGGGAAAGGCTATATAATCCCGAATACTTTTCCGCAACTTTTGTCGAAATCATGTTTTATCTGTATCAATCCAACCGTCTTGAAACGCTGGCGGCATTGTTTGCCCGCATTCAAAAAGTCAAACCGCTGAAATCGGCTTTACAGCCCGAACAGATTGTTGTGCAGAGTCAGGGGATGCGCCGCTACCTCGACACCTGCCTCGCCCGCGATTTGGGCGTGGCGGCGAATTTGTCGTTCAGCCTGCCCGCCGGTCTGACGTGGAAGCTGATGAAAAAACTGATTCACGGCATTCCGGAACTCAGCCCGTTTGCGCCCGAAGTGATGCGCTGGCGGCTGCTGGATTTGTTCCGCAGCGCAGAGTTTCAAAACGGAGCGGAATTTGAAGACCTAAGGCGTGTGCTGCAAAACTATTTGGGCAGCGGAGAATCGGCGGATTACCAGCTTGCGGGACAGCTTGCGGACATATTCGACCAATACCTCGTCTATCGTCCGCAGTGGATAGACGCTTGGCAGCAGGGCAGGATACTCGGTTTGGGCGACGATGAAATCTGGCAGTCCAAACTGTGGCGTTACCTCGACGACGGCAGGCAGAGCGCGCCGCACCGTGTCGCGTTGTGGGAAAAACTGCTTGCCGCGTTGGACAAGGATAAGCTGCCCGAGCGTTATTTCGTGTTCGGCATTTCCACGATGGCGCCGATGTATCTTCAGCTTTTGCACAAGCTGTCCGAACATTGCGATGTGTTCGTGTTCGCACTCAATCCGAGTGGGATGTATTGGGGCAATGTCATCGAAGCGGCGCAAATCCTTAAAGGCGGCGGCGATCCCGATTTGACTCAGGCGGGGCATCCGCTGCTCGCCTCATTGGGCAAGCAGGGGCGCGACTTTTTCGACTTTTTGAACGAAATGGAAATAGAAGGGGAAACGCCGGTATTTGAAGAAGGCGGGCGCGATACGCTTTTGCACGCCCTGCAAACCGATATTCAAAACCTGAAAATGCCGTCTGAAACGGCGGGAAGCGTCAACACGGACGACGGCTCGATACGCATCGTATCGGCACACAGCCCTTTGCGCGAATTGCAGATACTCAAAGACAAACTGTTGAAAATTCTGCATGAACATCCCGATTGGCAGCCGCACGACATCGCCGTATTAACCCCGAACATCGAACCCTATACGCCTTTTATCGAAGCCGTGTTCGGACAGGCGCAGCCCGGCGCGCAGGCATTGCCGTATTCCGTGTCGGACGTGAAAATCAGCCGCCGCCAACCGTTTTTTTATGCATTGGAATGCCTGTCCGACTTGTTGGAAAGCCGATTTGAAGTCGATAAAGTGCTCGCGCTTTTGGAAACCGCGCCCGTATTGCGCCGTTTCGGACTGACTGAGGACGATTTGCCGCTTTTGCACGATATGGTTGCCGATTTGAACGTTCACTGGGGTTTGGACGGAGAAATGCGCGGCGGCACGGATCGGCTGTTTACCTGGAAGCAGGCGGTGGAACGCATGATATTGGGCTGGATGCTGCCCGAAGGTGGCAATCCGATGTGGCAGGATGTCAGCGCGTGGTATGCCGACGTGAACCAAACCGACCTGTTCGGACGTTTTGCCGCCTTTATCGAGACCCTGTCGGATATTGCCCGGATATGGCGGCAGCCCGCGACGGTCGGCGAATGGGTGGCGCGTTGCCGGGATTTGCTTGAAACATTGTTCCAAGTCGAAGGCGATGACCAAAAGGCAGTCCAAAGCCTTGAAAACGAATGGGTCAAATGGCAGGCGGAAACCGAATTGGCGCAATTTTCCGGACAGTTGCCGCCGCACACCGTCATCCGCCACATCCGCCGCTTCCTCGACAGCGAAAGCGAGGCAGGCTTTTTACGCGGCGGCATCACCTTTTGCAGTATGGTGCCGATGCGGAGCCTGCCCTTTAAAGTCATCTGCCTGCTGGGTTTGAACGACGGAGATTTTCCCCGCAATACCAAAGCCGCCGTATTCGACCTGATTGCCAAACATCCCGCCAAAGGCGACCGCGCCCGCCGCGACGACGACCGCTACCTCTTCCTCGAAGCCCTCATCAGCGCGCGCGAAATCCTCTACCTGTCCTACATCGGGCGCGACATCCGCAAAGACGAAGAGCTTGCCCCGTCTTCCCTGTTGGGCGAACTCATCGACACAGTTGCCGCCATGACCGGCACAAACAGCCGCCAACTTGCACAAAATTGGATAGAACAGCATCCGCTGCAAGCCTTCTCACGCCGATATTTCCAAGAAGGCGGACGTTCGGACGGCATATTCGGCACGCGTACCGACTACGCCGCCGCGCTCGGACAAACGCCCGAACCGCCACAACCCTTTTTCGACCAATCCGTAGAAAACGCCGAACCCGTTGCCGAAATCGGACAGGACGAATTTATCCGCTTCTGGCGCAACCCCGTCAAAGCATGGCTTCAGCAGCAGCTTGCGTGGAGCGAACCCCATATCGGCGAAGCGTGGGAGCCTGCCGAACCCTTCGAGCCGCAACACGCGGAGCAAATCGCCGAAGCCTACATCGAAGCGCGCCGCGAAGGACAAGATTTTTCCCAAACCGCCGCCCGTATTGCGGCGGAAAGCCTGCTGCCGTCGGGAGAATTGGGCAGACTTTGGCAGCAGTCTTTCCAACTTGCCGCCAAACAAATCGACACGGCGGTTTTAAACAGCCCCAAACTGCCCCCGTTTCCATACGCCATACCGTCGGAAGGGCAAATCCTGACCGGTAGTTTGAGCAATTTATACCAATGCGGACAAGTGTTTTACGCCTACGGCAAACCCAATGCGCCGCAACGTGTGGCTTTTTTGTTGGAACACCTGATATTTTGCGCCGTTATGCCGTCTGAAACCGAAATGCGGCAAACCTTTATCGTCCAATCCGGAGAAACCGAAATATTGGCGGAAATCGCGCAAGACAGGGCATTGCAGCTATTGTCGGAATGGATGGCATTTTTCAATATCGGGCAAAACCGCCCGCTGCCGTTTTTTGCCAAAACCTCGCTTGCCGCCGCCGAAGCATTTGCCCAAAAACAAGATTGGGAAGCTGCCCTGAAAAAAGCCCAAACCGCCTACCACGGCAACAAAGTCAGCAAAGGGCAGAAAGACTATACCGAAGTCGCCCTCGTTTTCGGCGAAGGGGAAGAACCACTCGAACAGCCCCTGTTTGAAAACCTCGTCCGCCTGCTTGCCGACACGCTTGCCGCAGCGGAAAAAAAGGAAGAGGCCGGAGCAGCATAGAAAAAGCATAACAGGATGAAAAGGCAAATGCCGTCTGAAAACAGCAAAAAGGTTTTCAGACGGCATTTTTACCAAGGCTTGATTATTTCCGGCGCAGGCAGGGATGGCTTTCCAAGTTGTCCATCATTATTCCGATGATGCGTGGGGCGGTTTTGCCCAAATCGAAATTTTCTCCGGAAGAGAGCCAACGCCAAATCAGCCCGTCCAAGGTCGACTTGATGAAGATGACCGCCGTTTCTTTGTCCAAATCGTCTGCCAAATCCTGATTTTCCACCGCTTCGGTCAAAACGGCGGTAATTTTCTCGCGCCAGATTGCCTGATGCTTGCGGGCAATGGCGATAACGGCGGCGTTTTGCTCCGTGTGTTCGCATTTTAAAAACAGGATGTTGTGGAATTTGTAGTGGATGTCGTTGCTTTGCAGCCGCTCGAAAAAGTGCAGCAGCGTGTGGCGGAATACCGTCCAAGATTCTCCTTCGGCATTTGCGGCATCTTGCGCGATGCAGTTTTCGATATCGTCGCAGATACGTTGGAACAATGCGTCGAACAAGTCTTCTTTATTTTTGAAATGCCAATAGAGCGCGCCGCGCGTTACGCCGGCGGCTTGGGCGATTTCGTTGAGCGAGGTGCGCGCAATCCCTTTGCGGTAAAAGGTTTCCAAGGCGGCAAGCATCAGGTGTTCTTTGGTTTTTAAGGCTTCGGTTTTGGTTTTTCTCATAATGGCGTTTTTGTTCCGTCGCGGTTTGACGGTTGGGATTATAAAAAAGACTTTGTATCCGTGCAATCGTGTATGTATAATAACGCCCCTGAAATTGAGACAGTTTCCCAGTGCCGAAGTGCCGAACCCACCTGCTTTGCAACCCGTTTGAATACAGGGATGCCGAAGCAGGCGGTTTTGTATTTTGAAACGGGAATTTCTGTTAAATCTAAAATCCTTTAATAAAATCATATAGATAGGATAAATAATGGCTTTTTATGCTTCTAAGGCGATGCGTGCGGCTGCGTTGGCTGCCTCTGTCGCGTTGGCACTGTCATCTTGCGGCAAAGCAGATGAAGCGGCACAGGGCGGGCAGCCTGCGGGTCGGGAAGCCCCGGCCCCCGTCGTCGGTGTCGTAACCGTCCATCCGCAAACCGTTGCGTTGACCGTCGAGTTGCCGGGACGTTTGGAATCGCTGCGTACCGCCGATGTCCGTGCGCAAGTTGGCGGCATTATCCAAAAACGCCTGTTCCAAGAAGGCAGTTATGTCCGTGCCGGACAGCCGCTGTATCAGATAGACAGTTCCACTTATGAAGCAAGTCTGGAAAGCGCGCGCGCGCAACTGGCAACGGCACAGGCAACGCTTGCCAAAGCGGATGCGGATTTGGCGCGATACAAGCCTTTGGTTGCCGCCGAAGCCGTCAGCCGGCAGGAATATGATGCTGCGGTAACGGCGAAACGTTCTGCCGAAGCAGGCGTTAAAGCGGCGCAGGCGGCGATCAAATCTGCCGGCATCAGCCTGAACCGTTCGCGCATTACCGCACCGATTTCGGGCTTTATCGGCCAGTCCAAAGTTTCCGAAGGTACGCTGTTGAATGCGGGCGATACGACCGTGCTGGCAACCATTCGCCAAACCAATCCGATGTATGTGAACGTTACCCAGTCTGCATCGGAAGTGATGAAACTGCGTCGGCAGATAGCCGAGGGCAAGCTGCTGGCGGCGGATGGTGCGGTAGCGGTCGGCATCAAATTTGACGACGGCACGGTTTATCCTGAAAAAGGCCGCCTGCTGTTTGCCGATCCGACCGTTGACGAATCGACCGGTCAGATTACCCTGCGTGCCGCCGTGCCGAACGATCAAAATATCCTGATGCCCGGCCTGTATGTGCGCGTGCTGATGGACCAAGTGGCGGTGGATAATGCATTCATCGTTCCGCAGCAGGCGGTAACGCGCGGTACGAAAGATACCGTGATGATTGTGAACGCCCAAGGCGGTATGGAACCCCGCGAGGTAACGGTCGCGCAACAGCAGGGCGCGAATTGGATTGTTACGTCCGGTCTGAAGGACGGGGATAAGGTGGTTGTGGAAGGCATCAGTATCGCCGGTATAACGGGTGCGAAAAAGGTAACGCCCAAAGAATGGGCGCCGTCTGAAAACCAAGCCGCCGCGCCTCAATCCGGCGTTCAGACGGCATCTGAAGCCAAACCTGCTTCTGAAGCGAAATAAGGAAGGCATCGATGGCTAAATTTTTTATCGACCGCCCCATTTTCGCGTGGGTTATTTCGATTTTCATTATTGCGGCGGGTATTTTCGGCATTAGAAGCCTGCCGGTTTCGCAATATCCGTCTGTTGCCGCACCGAATATTACCCTGAGGGCTACTTATCCGGGTGCATCCGCACAAGTGATGGAAGACAGCGTACTTTCCGTTATCGAGCGGAATATGAACGGCGTGGAAGGTTTGGACTATATGACCACTTCCGCCGATTCGAGCGGCAGCGGCAGCGTGAGCCTGACCTTTACGCCTGAAACCAATGAAGATTTGGCTCAGGTGGAGGTGCAAAACAAGCTTTCCGAAGTATTGAGCATGTTGCCGGCAACCGTTCAACAGTACGGCGTTACCGTATCCAAAGCGCGTTCCAATTTCCTGATGATTGTGATGCTGTCGTCAGACGTACAGTCAACCGAAGAGATGAACGACTACGCGCAGCGTAATATCGTTCCCGAGTTGCAGCGTATCGAAGGCGTGGGGCAGGTACGCCTGTTCGGCGCGCAACGCGCGATGCGGATTTGGGTCGATCCTAAGAAACTGCAAAACTACAATTTGTCGTTTGCCGATATCGGCAGTGCGCTGTCGGCACAGAATATTCAAATTTCCGCAGGTTCCATCGGTTCGCTTCCCGCTGTGCGCGGACAGACTGTTACGGCTACCGTAACGGCGCAAGGGCAGTTGAGTACGGCCGAAGAATTCGGCAACGTCATCCTCCGCGCCAATACTGATGGTTCTAATGTTTACCTGAAGGATGTGGCGAAAGTCGGATTGGGTATGGAAGACTATTCTTCCTCAACCCGTCTGAACGGGGTAAATACCACCGGTATGGCGGTGATGCTGTCCAATAGCGGTAATGCGATGGCGACGGCAAAGGCGGTTAAAGAACGCATGGCGACGTTGGAAAAATACTTTCCTCAGGGTATGAGCTGGAAAACCCCTTACGATACTTCCAAATTCGTTGAAATTTCGATTGAAAAAGTGATTCACACTTTAATCGAAGCGATGGTGCTGGTGTTTGTCGTGATGTACCTCTTCCTGCAAAACATCCGTTATACGCTGATTCCGACCATCGTCGTACCGATTTCGCTGTTGGGCGGTTTCGCCTTCATCTCTTATATGGGTATGTCGATTAATGTATTGACGATGTTTGCGATGGTATTGGTCATCGGTATCGTGGTCGATGACGCGATTGTGGTGGTTGAAAACGTCGAGCGCATTATGGCGGGTGAAGGCCTGCCGCCTAAGGCTGCAACCAAAAAAGCAATGGGTCAGATTTCCGGTGCGGTGGTCGGTATTACCGCCGTGTTGATGTCGGTATTTGTGCCGCTGGCAACGTTCAGCGGGGCGACGGGCAATATTTACAAACAGTTCGCCCTGACGATGGCGGCATCTATCGGCTTTTCCGCCTTCCTCGCGCTGACGCTCACACCTGCTTTGTGCGCCACGATGCTGAAGGCAATCCCCAAAGGGCATCACGAAGAGAAAAAAGGCTTTTTCGCTTGGTTCAACAAGAAATTCGACAGTTGGACGAACGGCTACGAAGGCTGGGTAGCCAAAGTGTTGCGTAAGGCTTTCCGTATGATGGTTGCCTATGCCGGTTTGGCGGTTGTCGGCGTATTCCTGTTTATGCGCCTGCCGACTTCTTTCTTGCCGACCGAAGACCAAGGCTTCGTCATGGTCAGCGTGCAACTGCCTGCGGGTGCGACCAAAGAGCGTACCGATGCGACGCTGGCGCAAGTTACACAATTGGCAAAAAGCATTCCTGAAATTGAAAACATCATTACCGTTTCCGGCTTCAGCTTTTCGGGCAGCGGCCAGAATATGGCGATGGGTTTTGCGATGCTTAAGGATTGGGACGAACGTAAAACCTCCGGCAGCGATGCCGTTGCGGTTGCCGGCAAGCTGACGGGTATGATGATGGGGACGCTTAAAGACGGTTTCGGCATCGCCATCGTTCCGCCTCCGATTATGGAGTTGGGCAACGGTTCGGGTCTGACCATCAACCTGCAAGACCGCAACAATACCGGTCATACCGCATTGCTGGCGAAACGCAACGAGCTGATTCAAAAAATGCGTACCAGCGGACTGTTTAATCCCAGTACCGTCCGTGCCGGCGGTTTGGAAGATGCGCCGCAGTTGAAAATCGACATCAACCGTGCCGCAGCGGCGGCGCAAGGCGTTTCGTTTGCCGACATCCGCACCGCATTGGCAAGCGCGCTGAGTTCGTCTTATGTCAGCGACTTCCCGAACCAAGGCCGTCTGCAGCGCGTGATGGTGCAGGCAGACGGGGATGCCCGTATGCAGCCTGCCGATATTTTGAACCTGACCGTGCCGAACAAATCCGGTATGTCTGTGCCGCTTTCCACCATTGCCACTGTTTCTTGGGAAAACGGTACGGAACAGAGCGTCCGTTTCAACGGTTATCCCTCGATGGAGCTGTCCGCTTCGCCCGCAACCGGCGTTTCCACCGGCCAGGCCATGGCGGCGGTTCAAAAAATGGTTGACGAATTGGGCGGCGGTTACAGCCTCGAATGGGGCGGACAGTCGCGCGAAGAGGCAAAAGGCGGTTCGCAAACCCTGATTTTGTACGGTTTGGCGGTTGCAGCCGTATTTTTGGTACTTGCCGCGCTTTATGAAAGCTGGTCGATTCCGCTGGCGGTCATCCTTGTGATTCCGTTGGGTTTGATCGGTGCGGCTGCGGGCGTAACCGGGCGCAATTTGTTTGAAGGATTGTTGGGCAGCGTTCCCTCGTTTGCCAACGACATCTACTTCCAAGTCGGTTTCGTTACCGTGATGGGTTTGAGTGCGAAAAATGCGATTTTGATTATCGAGTTTGCCAAAGACCTTCAAGCACAAGGGAAAAGCGCGGTCGAAGCCGCTTTGGAAGCAGCCCGCCTGCGTTTCCGTCCGATTATTATGACTTCGTTCGCCTTTATTTTGGGCGTGGTTCCCCTGTATATTGCCGGCGGTGCAAGTTCTGCCAGCCAGCGCGCCATCGGCACGACCGTATTCTGGGGGATGTTGGTCGGCACGCTTTTGTCCGTGTTCCTTGTTCCGCTTTTCTATGTGGTGGTGCGCAAATTCTTCAAAGAAACTGCACACGAGCATGAAATGGCGGTCAGACATGCATCAGAAGCGGGTATAACCGGTTCGGACGATAAACAATATTAAGCAAAATACCGTCTGAAAACCGCCGATTTTCAGACGGCATCGGGACTTTTTTATGAATACTACATTGAAAACCACCTTGACTTCTGTTGCAGCAGCCTTTGCATTGTCTGCCTGTACCATGATTCCCAAATACGAGCAGCCTAAAGTCGAAGTTGCGGAAACGTTTAAAAACGATACTGCCGACAGCGGCATCCGTGCCGTCGATTTGGGTTGGCATGACTATTTTGCCGACCCGCGCCTGCAAAAGCTGATCGACATCGCACTCGAACGCAATACCAGTTTGCGTACAGCCGTATTGAACAGCGAAATCTACCGCAAACAATACATGATCGAGCGCAACAACCTTCTGCCCACGCTTGCCGCCAATGCGAACGGCTCGCGCCAAGGCAGTTTGAGCGGCGGCAATGTCAGCAGCAGCTACAATGTCGGACTGGGCGCGGCATCCTACGAACTCGACCTGTTCGGACGCGTCCGCAGCAGCAGCGAAGCAGCACTGCAAGGCTATTTTGCCAGTGTCGCCAACCGCGATGCGGCACATTTGAGCCTGATTGCCACTGTTGCCAAAGCCTATTTCAACGAGCGTTATGCCGAAGAAGCGATGTCTTTGGCGCAGCGTGTTCTGAAAACGCGCGAAGCAACCTACAAGCTGTCCGAATTGCGGTACAAGGCAGGCGTAATTTCCGCCGTCGCCCTACGTCAGCAGGAAGCCTTAATCGAATCCGCCAAAGCCGATTATGCCCATGCCGCGCGCAGCCGCGAACAGGCGCGCAATGCCTTGGCAACCCTGATTAACCAACCGATACCCGACAACCTGCCCGCCGGTTTGCCGTTGGACAAGCAGTTTTTTGTTGAGAAGCTGCCGGCCGGTTTGAGTTCCGAAGTATTGCTCGACCGTCCCGACATCCGTGCCGCCGAACATGCGCTTAAACAGGCAAACGCCAATATCGGTGCGGCACGCGCCGCCTTTTTCCCATCCATCCGCCTGACCGGAAGCGTCGGTACGGGTTCTGCCGAATTGGGCGGGCTGTTCAAAAGCGGCACGGGCGTTTGGTCGTTCGCGCCGTCTATTACCCTGCCGATTTTTACCTGGGGTACGAACAAAGCCAACCTTGATGTAGCCAAGCTGCGCCAACAGGCACAAATCGTTGCCTATGAATCCGCCGTCCAATCCGCCTTTCAAGACGTGGCAAACGCATTGGCGGCGCGAGAGCAGCTGGATAAAGCCTATGCCGCTTTAAGCAAACAAAGCCGTGCCTCTAAAGAAGCGTTGCGCTTGGTCGGCCTGCGTTACAAACACGGCGTATCCGGCGCGCTCGACTTGCTCGATGCGGAACGCAGCAGCTATTCGACGGAGGGTGCGGCTTTGTCGGCACAACTGACCCGCGCCGAAAACCTTGCCGATTTGTACAAGGCGCTCGGCGGAGGATTGAAACGGGATACCCAAACCGACAAATAACCGCCCGGGCAACCAAATGCCGTCTGAAACGATAAGGTTTCAGACGGCATTTCTTTCTTTAAAACGGTTTCCGGTGCCTGCCTTTCAAGACGGCAGGCCGTATCCGTTTAGAAAGTATGTTTGACGGTTGCGGTCAGGCTGCGCGGCGTGCCGTAAACATGGATGTCGGGCATGGTGCGGTAGCGTTTGTTGAACACGTTTTCAAAGTCCAAACCGATGCGGGTGGATTTGCCGATTTTGTAATGCGCGGTCAAATCCAGCGTGGCGTAGGGGCGTTGGGTCAATGCGGCTGCGGTGGCAGGGTTGATGTCTGCAGGGTATTCATCCAGCGTGTGGCTGCGGCTTTGCCAGTTGACGTTTGCGCCCAGGTTCAAACGGTCGGTTACGTCATATGCGGTAAAGAGTTTGAACAAATGAACCGGATAAGACGGATGCAGTTGAACTCCTTCGCTGTTTTTGATTTTGGAACGTGCATAAGACGCATTCAGCAGCCATTTATCACTTAGGCGGCCGCCGACAGAGAGTTCCACGCCTTTTGTCGTGGTGTTGTTGACTGCACGGTAGTATTCATCGCCATTCGCGAATTCACCTTCAACCACGCCCAAGTGGTCGCGTTTGTTCATAAACACAGACGCGGAAGCATTCAGACGGCCTTCAAACCACGAAGCTTTCAAACCGGTCTCGTAGGTTTTGCCGCGTTGCGGTTCGAGCGGTTTGCCGTCTTTGGTCAGGTTGCGCACTTGTGGGCGGAAGATGGTGGTGTAGGACGCATAGGCAGTCAGGTTGTCGTCTAGATCATAAGTTACACCCAAATAAGGAATGAAAACGTTTTGTTTGTGGCTGCTGTAAGCGAATTTGTTACGGTCAGTGCTGTAACGGTACCGCCAATCTACAAAACGTCCGCCGCCTATCAATGCCAGCTTGTCGGTCAGTTTGAAACGGGTCGAGCCGTAAACCGACAGGTTTTTCATATCGGTAAAACCATCGCGCGAATACGGCATATCGGGTTTGGCGATGTTGCCGTCAAATTTACGCAAATCGGGAATCGTCGATTCGCCTTCTTCATAGAAAGACAGGTTTTCTTTGTTGTCCTGATAGCTGATGCCTGCATTAAATTCATGCGAGCGGCCCAGTGCCGGATAATCGCCGTCCAAAATCAGGGAAAAATTTTGGTCGCGGTATTTGCTGCGGTCGCGGTCTGAAGTGAAAAGCGCGGAGTAGTTGGTATTGATTTTGTATGTACCGGCAATGCCTGAAACGATGTCGCTTTTACCTGTCAGATAGCTGTAATTGCCTGTCAGTTTCCAGCCGTTGTCAAACTCATGGCTGAGAGACGTGAATACTTCGGCACTGGTGTCTTTGCCGTAAGCCCATTTTGCCGAGGAATTGCTGCGCGGCGAAGCCTCAAACGGTATGAAACCGTCTGTCTTATTGCCTGCTGCCGTCAGGTAGCTGAAACGCGAGCTGCCCTTATTGCGGAAACGGTGTATTTCCGTACCGATATTCCATTGAGTCTGAGGGGCAATGTCGTAGGACAGAATGCCGTAGAACGTATGATTGTGGCGCGAAGTGTTCGGCAGGTAATCGCCGCCGTGGTCGCTGACCAAAATAGTGCGGCCGCGCAAGGTATTGTCTGCATTCAAAGGCTGATTGGCATCAAGGACGAAGCGGTAGTGCTTCCACGAACCGACACCGGCTTCGACGCTGACGGCAGGTTTGGCAGTCGGTTTTTTACGTTCCAAAGCAACCGTACCGCCCGGCTCGCCCATACCGCCGTTGGACAAACCGCTTGCGCCGCGTACGACGACGACTTGGTCATACAATTCGCTGTCCAGATTGTTGGTGCCGCGGCGGATGGCTTTGCCGTCGTAAAGGAATTTGGGCGCGCCGTCCACGGAAATGCTGTCAATCGCCTGACTGCGCGAAATAAATTGGCTATGGCCGGATACGTTGTTGCCCATTTTGCTGTGGAATACGCCCGGTGTTTGTTTCAATACGTCCTGCAGACTGTCCAAGCCTTGGTCTTCGATTTGTTTTGCCGTTATGACAGACAGGGATTGCGGTGTTTCACGCTGGGTCAGCTTGATGCCTGTGGCGGCGGAAGAAGCGGGGATGGTGTAGTTGGAAGCCGTTTGTTTTCCCAGTTCTTTGACGTGTATTTCCGGAAGGGCGGCAATATCTGCGGCGGAGACGTGCGCGGCGCATAACAGCATGAGTGCGGATGATACGGCAAGCGCAGTGCGTGAATGGCGGGGGGGGGTATGCATGATTTTTCCTTTTAGTGGTTTGGGCGGCGGGATTTTAGCAAAATGTTGTAATTATACTAGTTAGTGTAAATATTATTTAGGATTAGTTTGACTGTTGTCAAAATATATCTATTTATCTAGTTATAAAGATTTATATTAAACCGTGATATGAGGGGAAAAAGGCAATGCTAGCGGAACGACGGATTGTCGCACCTTGCAAAAAATGCCGTCTGAAACGATAAGGTTTCAGACGGCATTTTAAAATGCAGGCGTTTAGAACTTGGCTTGCAGCCTTAACCAAGCGGTGCGGCCGGGTTCGTTGACGCGGGTGGTTTTGATGCCGGCGGCAGGATCGACAAATCCTCCGCTTCTGCTGACGAATTCGGCATAGGTTTTGTTAAAGACGTTGTCCACGCCGCCTTGCAGGGTGGCGTATTTGTTGAATTTCCAACCTGCATTGACGGAAAGTACGCCAAAGCCTGCGGATGCGCCGATGTCCTGACCGATGATGTTGCCCTGTCCTTTGGCGTAGCGGTTTTGTTTGGCAACCAGTTTCCACAGTGCGCCCGCGCTGAATTTGCCGTTGTCGAAGGCAAGGGTGTTGTTCCATTCGAGCGGCGGGGTTTGTGCCAACGGTTTGCCGTCGGTACGGTTTTTACCGTAGGTATAGGCTAGGTTGCTGGCTATGCTCCAATTAGGAGCGAATTCCCATTTCACTTCAATTTCGCCGCCTAGACGGATGGCATCGATATTGCGTGCGCTCAAGTCTGCACCATGATGATGGCTGGCGTGTCCGCCTGCTGCCGGTGTCGTCGGAGTATGGCTGCCGGCGGGCACGCCTGTTGCCGGTGCCGTCGGAGTGGGTCCTGTGTGGTGGTGTCCCATGTGATGGCTAGGTGCCGACGCGCTGCCGGCGGTATGATGCGTCATCGGTTTTGGTTCGACTATGATGAAATCGTCAACCTTGCCTGCAAATACAGAGGCGGAGACGTGCCAATTTCCGCTGTTCCAAATCAGCCCTGCATCAAGTTGGCGGTTGGTTTCTTTTCGGAGTCGGAGGTTTTCCGATTTTTTGCGTTCCCAGTAGTCGGGCGCACGCTGGGCGATGCCTAAACCTGCGTAGTATTTGGTATTGCCCGCAGTTTGCTCGAAACGGAAGAAGCCGGAAGTCAAAGGATATTTGGTTTTTTTGAGGGGATCGGAGTCTGCCTTGGTTTCGTATGTGCCTGTTACTTGGTCATGACGGAAGCCGGCAATCAATTTTTGTGCATCGTTACGTTGCCAAGCCGCCTCGGCAAAGCCGCCCAGTTGGTCAAAACTTTGGGTAGGCTTGAAAGGAATCGAAGCGTAGTTTTCATCGCCTTTGCGTTCGGTATGGCGGTCGCGCATATAGTCGATGCCGGTTTGAAGGTTGACGTTGTCCCAATCGAAAGTGGCTTTGAGGTTGCCGGTATCGGTGCGGCGTTTGGGATTCATAGCGCGTTTGCCCATCATACCGACGGGACGCAGGCTGTAGGTGTCCATAACGTGGTCGATTTCGCTGGATCCGTAGCGTGCTTCGATTTCGCTTAACCAAGGTGTGATATTGCGTTGGCTGATGCGGACATTCCACGCGTCGCGGTCGAATTTGCTGCCGTCCATCATGCGGTCGGCGTAGGCTGCTTTACCGCGGCTGCGTTCGTATGTGCCGGCGATGGTGGTGTTTTCGGTCGGGGTAACGCCCAACTGAACCATTTGGCTGTCGCGTTTGAAGTTGGAATGTACGCGGTTGCCTGCTCCGTCTTTATAGTCGTCAGATTCGTTGTGTGAGACGTTGAGGCGGACATAACCGTATTTGCCACCCGCACCTGCTTCAAATGCGGCATCGCGTCTGCCGCTGCTGCCTAATGTGGTACTGCCGTTGAAGGAGTAGGGTTGTTCGTGGAAGGTCGGATCTTTACGGACGAAATGAACGGAACCGCTGATCAAACCCATCCCTTGGGTAACGGTTTGCGGGCCTTTGGTTACGATAACTTCGTCAAACGTGCTGGGGTGGATGTAGGAAGTGGGCGGGTCCATGCGGTTGGAACAGCCGCCGTAAACGAACTGGTCGTCTGCGTTGATGGCAAGGCGTGAGCCGCCCAAACCGCGGAACAATGGATCGCCCGAGCTGCCGCCTTTGCGAATGATGCTCATATTGGGGACGGATTGCAGCAAATCCGCGCCATCCCCTGCCGGTAGGGGCTGGAGGGTGGCTTTAGGATTGAATTTGACTGTATTGGCTTTTTGCTGCTGTGTCCCGGTAACGGTAACGGGAGAGAGTTCGGCGGTTTCTTCCGCAACAGGGGCTGCCCATGTTTGGCTTAGCGCGGCTGCGAGGGGAAGGAGTAGGAAGTGGGTAGTTTTCATATCAGTTTCTCTATATAGAAGGTTTTACGTTAATACTACTTAGGTAGTATATAGGACTAGTTTGTATGTTAAAAGGGGAATGATATTTTTTTTAACATATATCAATAAGAAAGATATGGGCTGCACAAAAGAAATGCCGTCTGAAACATGACCTGTTTCAGACGGCATTTTTACGGATGTTTTATTTGTTAAAGAAAATCAGTGTCCACGGCAAAACATATGCCTGCAGGAGGGTCAGGAGACCGACAAAGCTACAGAAAATCAGGCTGTGTTTCACGGTGAAGCGGAACAGGTTGGATTCCTTGCCCTCTAAGCCTACTGCCGCACATGCGATGGCAATGGATTGAGGGGAGATCATTTTGCCTGTTACGCCGCCGGTCGTATTGGCGGCAACGGTCAGCTCGGGGGTAACACCGATTTGATGCGCGGTGCTGGCTTGCAGTGAACCGAAGAGCGCGTTGGCGGAGGTGTCCGAACCGGTCAGGAATACGCCCAGCCAGCCGAGGAACGGCGAGAAGAAGGGGAACACGGCACCGGTAGCGGCAAGGACGAGTGCCAATGTAGACGACAGTCCTGAATAGTTTGCCACGAATGCAAAACCGAGTACCAAACCGATGGACAGGATGGACAGGCGCAGTTCTTTGAGCGTTTCAAAGAACGTGCCGACGGCTTCGGAAGGCTTCATTTTCAGTAAAACGGCGGAAACGATGGAAGCAAACAGGATTGCCGTACCGACTGCGCCGAGGAAGTCGATTTTGAACACGGCGGCGTATGGTGTCGGTTCGCTGACGATGGGCGCGGCTTTTTGTACCAAGTTGTGCAGCATCGGCCAGTCGAATTTGATGGTAGCAACGCCCAAAGCCTCTTTAACGCCTTTAATCGTCCACACGCTGACGAAAACGGTCAGAATGGCAAAGGGAGACCATGCTTTGATGATTTGTCCGGCAGTGTATTCGCCCGCTTTGCGTTCGGACGGTTTTTTCATGCCGTTGAACGTGAAGATTTCTTTAGGCTGCCATTTTTTCAGGAAGGCGGACAGGCAAATCAGGCTGACCAGTGCGGAGGTTACGTCGGGCAATTCCGGGCCGATGAAGTTGGCGGTAATGAATTGGGTAACGGCGAAAGACACGCCCGCCACCAATACGGCGGGCCAAGTTTGGCGTATGCCGCGCATACCGTCCATCATGGCGACCAGCCAGAAGGGTACGATGACTGACAGGATAGGAAGTTGGCGGCCTGCTACCTGACCGATATGGTAAGGGTCGAGATTGGACACTTGACCGGCAACCAAGATGGGAATACCCATCGCGCCGAAAGCCACGGGCGCGGTGTTGGCAATCAAACACAAACCGGCGGCGTAGAGCGGATTGAAGCCCAAGCCCACCAGCAAAGCGGCGGTAATCGCCACCGGCGCGCCGAAGCCTGCCGCGCCTTCGAGGAATGCGCCGAAGGAGAAGCCGACCAGCAGCATTTGCAGGCGTTGGTCTTCGGTAATCGAAATCACGGAAGCGCGGATGATGTCGAACTGCCCTGTTTTTACGGTAATTTTATACAGGAACACGGCGGTAACGATAATCCAGGCAATCGGCCACAATCCGTAAGCGAAGCCGTACAGCGCGGAAGAAACCGCCATACCCGCAGGCATCCCGAAGCCGAATACGGCAACGGCAAGCGCAATCAGCAGCGTATAAAGCCCCGCCTGATAGCCTTTGAGCTTCAGGACGGTCAGCGCGGCAAAGAAAAAGACGATGGGTAAGAGTGCGGCGGCGGCAGTCAGATACAGGCTGCCGCCGATTGCCGTGTAGTTTTGAACCCAAGTTTCCATAATTGAACATCTCCGAAAATATTTTTCTAATCGTCGGCAATAGTGGTCAAACCAATTAAAGCAACGTTGCATTACTTTACGAAACTTTAATATTCAGGTCAATATATTTTTGGGCGGTTCGGCAGATTTGAATCGGAGCTTTCGTTTAAATACTGTTAAAACAAATATTTGCATGAACAAAAATTGTAGTTTGGTGTAGTTTTTTCTTATGTTTCGGGGCGGTGCGAGGTAAATGCCGTTGACGGAGGGAACGGCGTGTCATTAGAATCCGCCCTGATTGGTCAGTCCAATTTGATATTTGATGTATTTCGGAAGGGTTCTGCAGGGAATCTTTATAAAGGAGGGGTAATGAAACTGGTAAGGCCTCAGAAAATCAGCGATCAGGTATTGTCGGTATTGGAAGGCCGCATTGCGGAAGGCGTTTACGCGGAAGGGGGCAAGATTCCGCCCGAACGCGTTTTGGCGGAAGAGTTCGGCGTTTCGCGCCCGTCGGTCAGGTCGGCATTGAATGTTTTGGTTGCCCGTCAGGTTTTGGAAGCAAGACAGGGAGACGGTTATTATGTTTCGGTCAAGCCACAGCAGGATTTTTTGCAAAGTTGGCAGGAGCTTTTGGGCAAACATTCCAATTGGGAACAGGATGTTTTTGATTTCAGCTGCCACATCGAGGGCTGTATGGCGGCATTGGCAGCAGAACGCCGGACGGATGCCGATTTGAAGCGGATTCGGTTTTGGCTTGAAAAGTTTGAGGAAGCGTGCGGAAGCGGCAATTTGGAACATCAGAGCGAAGCCGATGTCAGCTTTCATCAGACGATTGCCGATGCGGCGCACAATTTGTTGTTCAGCCATTTGTCGGGCGGTTTGTTGAAAATGCTGTACCGGCAGACGCGCAGCAGCCTTATTTATCTGAATCAGGAAGAAGATCCGCGTCCGAAACTGATGGCGCAGCACCGCGTGCTGTATGAGGCGATATCGAACCGCCGGCCGGGCGAGGCTTCGGAGGCGGCAAAGGCACATTTGAATTATGTGGCAAGCAGCATCATGAAAGATAGGGAATATCAGAGCCGTAACCGCCACGCGGATACTTTGGCGCAAAACGATTTGAAGCGCGTGCAGGATTGGGCGGTGTGAATGCCGTTCAGACGGCATAGCGCACCAACAATCGGACAGCCTTTATTCAATGGAACCGGTTTGCGCCCAAACGGAAATAAGCGACTTTTCACTTGTAAACGGATGGAATCGGCCGGGTATCCAAACACAGGAAAAAAGGTTTGAAATGCCCGGATAAGGAAATGCCGTCTGAACAGCGTTTGCGGTTCAGACGGCATTTTGTTTGCGGGTCGGCGGCGTTTGCTTAGAAGCCTTGCGCCAGCATCGCATCGGCAACTTTGACGAAGCCGGCGATGTTCGCACCATTGACGTAGTTTACTTTGTCGCCGACTTTGCCGTATTTCAGGCAGGATTCGTGGATGCTTTGCATAATCTCAAATAAGCGGTTGTCCACTTCTTCGCGCGTCCAAGACAGGCGGATGGCGTTTTGGCTCATTTCCAAACCTGAAGTTGCCACGCCGCCGGCGTTGGAGGCTTTGCCCGGGGCGTAGAGGATGCCGGCTTTGATAAATTGCTCGACCGCGCCCAAAGTCGACGGCATATTCGCACCTTCCGCAACAACGTAGCAGCCGTTTGCCAACAGGGTTTTGGCGGCTTCTTCGTCCAATTCGTTTTGGGTCGCGCAGGGCAGGGCGACTTCGGCGGCAACGTTCCACGGTTTTTGGTTTTCAAAGTATTGCAAACCTTGCTCTTTGGCATAAGTGGCAACCCGTTCGCGGCGGACTTCCTTCAGTTCGATAAGCGCGGCGAGTTGCGCTTCGGTCATACCGCTGTCGGGGAAGAGGACGAAGCCGTTGGAGTCGGAAACGGTCAGCACTTTCGCGCCCAGTTGGATGGCTTTTTCGGCAGCGTATTGCGCCACGTTGCCGGAGCCGGAAATCAGTACGCGTTTGCCTTCAAAACTATCGTTGCGGGTTTGCAGCATCGCTTGGGCGAAATAGACGCAGCCGTAGCCGGTCGCTTCGGGGCGGATGAGGCTGCCGCCCCATTCCAAACCTTTGCCGGTCAGGACGGAAGAAAACTCGTTGCGGATTTTTTTGTATTGTCCGAACAGGTAGCCGATTTCGCGCCCGCCTACGCCGATGTCGCCGGCCGGAACATCGGTGTCCGCGCCGATGTGGCGGTAGAGTTCGGTCATAAAGGCTTGGCAGAAGCGCATCACTTCGGCATCGGATTTGCCTTTGGGGTCGAAATCCGAACCGCCTTTGCCGCCGCCCATAGGCAGGGTGGTCAGCGCGTTTTTGAAGACTTGTTCAAAAGCGAGGAATTTCAACACGCCCAAATCGACGGTCGGATGGAAGCGCAGGCCGCCTTTGTAAGGACCGATGGCGGAACTCATTTGCACGCGGTAGCCACGGTTGACTTGGACTTGACCTTTATCGTCCTGCCAGGTTACGCGGAACATCACGACGCGTTCGGGTTCGACGATGCGTTCCAGCAGGCTTTGCTGGGTGTATTTCGGATTTTGTGCCAAAAACGGATCGAGGCTCATGAAGACTTCTTCAACCGCCTGATGGAACGGCTCTTGATTGGGGTTGCGTTGTTTGAGGTTGGCAAACAGGGTGTTCAAGTCAGTCATTCGGATACTCCTTTTGATTGATGTTGTACTAATGGGAAAACGAATTTGTAGTTGGCAATATAAACCTATTTTTTTCTGATGCCAAGTCTGATTTTGCACAAATTGTTGACATTATTTTTTCCATATTTTTGATATTTGATGTTTATTGCCAACAATAAATCAATAATCATAAATTAATTTTGAAAATAAAAATATTATTGGAATTTTATTTCAAGTAATTAAACTGGATTTTTTGATTCCAATCAAGGTAATTTTGTTTTCACGCCTGCTTTTACTGTGGAAAAGGATTGAGATTGTCAACAATCCTGCCTGCCTGAATCTGTGTTTTGGGCATTATCCGGAAATGTTATAATATGCTCTGTTTAATTTGATGAAAGATGATGATGAAGGCCTATTTGGACTTGATGCGCCACGTCCTCGACAACGGTACGGACAAATCAGACCGCACCGGTACGGGTACGCGCTCCGTATTCGGTTATCAGATGCGTTTTGACTTGGGCAGGGGCTTTCCGCTGCTGACGACCAAAAAGCTGCATTTGCGCTCGATAATCCACGAGCTGCTTTGGTTTCTCAAAGGCGATACCAATATCAAATACCTGAAAGACAATAATGTTTCCATTTGGGACGAGTGGGCGGACGAAAACGGCGATTTGGGCCCGGTTTACGGCTACCAATGGCGCAGTTGGCCCGCACCTGACGGCAGGCATATCGATCAAATCGCCAATGTGGTGGAACAAATCAAGAAAAACCCCGATTCGCGCCGCCTGATTGTGTCGGCATGGAATCCGGCTTTGGTCGATGAGATGGCCTTGCCGCCTTGCCACGCGCTGTTTCAGTTTTACGTTGCCGACGGCAAACTGTCCTGCCAGCTTTACCAACGCAGCGCCGATATTTTCCTTGGCGTACCGTTCAACATCGCCAGCTACGCATTGTTGACCATGATGATGGCGCAAGTATGCGGACTGGAAGCAGGTGAGTTTATCCATACGTTTGGCGATGCGCATTTGTACCGCAACCATTTCGAGCAGGCCGCATTGCAGTTGGAACGCGAACCGCGCGCCTTGCCTGTGATGAAAATCAATCCTGAAGTCAAAGATTTGTTTGCCTTCAAATTTGAAGATTTCGAGTTGGAAGGTTACGACCCTCATCCGCATATCAGGGCGGCAGTATCGGTTTAGGAGGCGGTATGGGCAGGCATTTCGGGCGCAGGCGTTTTTTGACGGTTGCCGCCGTTGCGGCGGCGGGTGTGGCGGTTTCTTTCCTGCCGAATCCTTTTGCCGCCGATGATGAAAAACGCAACGGGGATGAAAAACGCGATGAAAATGTGTTTTTCTGGAAAGGTGTCGCGCTGGGTTCCGGCGCGGAGCTGCGCCTGTTCGGTGTGGACGACAGACAGGCGGCGGATTTGGTCAACAAGGTTTTGGCGGAAGTGGCGCGTTTGGAAAAAATGTTCAGCCTTTACCGTGAAGACAGTCTGATCAGCCGCTTGAACAGGGACGGTTACCTGACTTCGCCTCCGGCGGATTTCTTGGAACTGTTGAGCCTGTGCCGCGATATTCACGCGCTGACGGAAGGCGCGTTCGATCCGACGGTTCAGGTTTTGTGGAAACTGTATGCCGATTATTTTTCCGCCCATCCCGATGCGGAAACGCCGCCGCCTCAAAACAGCGTGGATGAAGCCCTGAAGCGGGTCGGCTTCGGCAAAGTCTCGTTTGACGACCGTGAAATCCGTTTTGCCGAAAAGGGTATGGGTTTGTCCTTGAACGGCATCGCGCAAGGCTATATCACGGACAAGGTTGTTGCGCTGCTTAAAGCAAACGGCGTGCCTGCCGCGCTGGTCGATATGGGCGAAATCAGGGGATTTGATACAAACGGCAGGCGGACTTGGAATGTCGGCATCCGCAATCCGGACGATGAAGAAGGCGTGTTGGCAAATATCACGATGAAAGACAAGGCGTTTGCCACTTCGGGCGGCTATGGGACGGTGATGGACAAAGCGGGCAGGTTTACCCATTTGTTCGATCCGCGAACCGGCGTGAGTACGCCGCGTTATAAAAGCATCAGCGTAATGGCGGATGATGCGGCGGTTGCCGATGCCTTGTCGACGGCGTTTTCCATTATGGATTTGCCCTTGATACGGTCGGTTGCCGAAAGCAGGCGGCTTAAAGTTTGGCTGCTGATGCCGGACAATACTTTGAACGAAATAGGTTGAACCTGAAGCAAAATGCCGTCTGAAAGGCTTTCAGACGGCATTTTGCCGTTGGGCGGGATTTTTAAAGGATGCCCAAAGAATTGACGAAAACGATAATAATGGCAATCGGGGCGAGGTAGCGCAAGGTATTCAGCCACAGCAGCAGCACTGCTCGGGGTACGGTGCTGCCCGCGCCGGTATCTTTTAACACAGACTGCTTGTCCTGAATCCAGGCGGTAAAGATGGAAACACTCAAAGCACCAATCGGCATAATGACGGCGGAAATAACATAGTCCCACAAATCAAAAATGGTTTTGCCGAAAACCTTAAACTCACCCCATACGCCGAAAGACAGCGCGGACGGGATGCCGACAATGAAAATAGCCGTGCCGATAAGCCAAGTGTGCTTTTTGCGTTTGCGCTCGTCTTGGCGGATGGTTGAGGCAATGACCGTTTCCAACATCGAAAACGCCGAAGTCAGCGTGGCGAAAACAACCAAGAGCATAAATACCGCAAACAAAACCGTACCGAACGGCATCTTCATAAACACCGACGGCAATACGATAAAAATCAATCCCGGCCCTTGGCTGGGTTCAAAACCGAAGGCGAATACCGCCGGAAAAATCACCAAACCTGCCAACAGCGAAACCAAGAGGTTCATCCACATAATCGTATGGCCGGAACGGAACATATCCTGATCTTTTCCCAAATACGAAGCATAGGTAATCATAGCGGAAACGCCGATGCTCAAGGCAAAAAACGCCTGTCCCAAAGCCGTAATCATCGTATCGGCTTTAAAGTACGTCCAATTCGGTTTGAGCAGGAAAGACACGCCCTCCATTGCACCCGGCAGCGTCAGCGAACGGATTGCAAGCGCAATAAAGAGGATAAACAGCCCCGGCATCAGATAACGGTTTGCCTTTTCAATGCCGTCTGAAATCCCGCCTTTGACCACCCAAACCGTAATCAGCATAAACAGTGCCTGATAGGACAGCGAACCTGCCGGATTGGAAATCGTTGTGCCGAACAGGGCTTCAAAGTCCGCTCCGGTATGAACCGCCCCCGTAAAACTGTGGACGACATAATTCAATACCCATCCGCCGACCACGCTGTAAAACGACAGCAAAATAAAGCAGGCGGCAACGCCCATACGCCCGACCCAAAGCCATTGCGTGCCCGGACGCAGAACCCTGAAGGAATCGACGGCATTTTTACCGCCCGTGCGCCCGATATAAAATTCGGCAAGCTGAACGGGTAGGGCGACCAAGATAGTAAATATCAAAAACAGCAGGAAAAACACCGCGCCGCCGTTGGTGCCTGCCGTATAAGGAAATTTCCAAATCGCGCCCAAACCGATGGCCGAACCTGCCGCAGCAAGCACGAAACCGATTTTGGACGACCAAGAAGTATGGTTACTCATAAAATTTATTAAGAAATGTGAAAGTAGTATAGTGGATTAACAAAAATCAGGACAAGGCGACGAAGCCGCAGACAGTACAGATAGTACGGAACCGATTCACTTGGTGCTTGAGCACCTTAGAGAATCGTTCTCTTTGAGCTAAGGCGAGGCAACGCTGTACTGGTTTAAATTTAGTCCACTATACATTGTAACAAAGCACTTGATGCGGCAGCACAAGCCGGGGAAGACGCTGCAAAACTTTGCCAATAGGCTGCGTAATATCGGGGGATATTGGGATTTTCTTATTTTGAAGGATGGATTTGGGGTGTTTCTTTCCAATGAACGAATATAATTTGGTGGTTTGTTGCATCAAAGGCTTTCAGACGGCATAGGCCGTCTGAAGTTTTTATTGTGGATTAAATAGAGAATACGCATATCGTCATTTTCGCGAGAGTGGGGATACGGAATTTTAACGCTACGGTGATTTATCCGAAACAACGACCGTCTTTTCGTCGTCATTCCCACACAAGTGGGAATCCGGTAACGAAAAATCATAGGAAGTTATCCGAAACACAAAAACTGAAACCGAACGGACTGGATTCCCGCTTTCGCGGGAATGACGAGATTAAAGTTTCAGGATTTATTTAAAATAACCGAAATTCAAAAAACCGGATTCTTGCCTGTGCGGGAGTGATGGTAGAAATAAGGATATAGGTGCTGTTATGGTAAGAAGCGGTCCAAACCGTCTTCGCAGCGGATTTTTTGTTCGGACAGCGTGGCTTTGAGCAATGCATCGTTTTGCGGTAAGGCATTGCGTTCGGCTTCATTGTGCCAAAGATGGTAGGCAATGCCGGCAAATTTAAGGTTGTGGCGTTTTATGCCGTTATGGAAGAGGCGGGCGACGAACTCGCTGTCTTCGCGCCCCCAGCCGACAAAGCGGTTGTCGAAGCCGTTTACAGCCAGCGCATCGCTGCGGAAAAAGCCCATATTGCAGGTTTTGATGCCTTTGTGTTTGCGGCTGCTTTGTCTGCCGATCAGGGCGGACAGGCTGCGGCAGCGCAGGGCGGACAGGCGTTTTTCTATGCCTTGGCTGAACGCGGACAAATCGGGCAATTCGCCGGAGGCTAAAATTTCTTGGGTGCGCCCTTGGGTCAGGATAACGCGTGAACCCTGTATCAGCCTGCCTTTGCGTGCGGGTTTGAGGTGGTCGGCGATGAAGGACGGGTCGAGTATCATATCGCCGTCGATAAGGATGATGTAGTCGCTTTTTGCCTGCGCCAGTGCGCGGTTACGCGATTCGGCGGCGCGGAAACCGTCGTCCGGCCGCCAAGAATGTTTGATGGGGATGTCGGTATGGCTGCGGATGAACTCGACGACTGCGGCAGTGTCTTGGCGCGAACCGTCGTCCGCGACGATGATTTCGTCGGGCAGGCGGGTTTGCGCGAGCGCGGATTTTAAAACCGGCTCCAGCGCGTCGGGACGGTTGTAGGTGGTTACAATCAGGGCGACGCTGATATTGCGGTTGCGCTCGTAAAGTTTGACATATTTGTAGTACGAACCTTGCGCGTTGGCGATGGAAATGGTCAGACCGTCCGCGCCGTAGGCGAAACCGCGTTTGAGCAGGTAGTTTTTGACAAACGATACGCTGCCGTGCAACAGGGCTTTGAAGGGTGAGCTGTCTTTTTTGTAGCGGTTTTCTTCGGCGTAGAGCGAGCTGTATTGCTGCATTTTCTGAATCAGCCCTTCGGCATTTTCGAAGGAATAGTGTTTCAGATGACCTTCGAGCGGACGGACGTTTGCATCGGGCGGCAAAATCAGCGATTCATGCACCTGACGGTCGGAAAAACGGGTAAACCGGCGGTGGTAAAGACGTGGGATAATGTCGGGATACCAGCCGCAGGCTTTGATCAGGCGGGCGTTGTAATGGTTCAGGCGAGAGAGGGAGAAGATGTTTTGTTCTTTGTTTTCCGCCACGGCTTTGCGGATGGCGGCAATCAGTTCTCTATCTGCCACTTCGTCGCTGTCTATGCTGAATATCCAATCATTTCGCGCAAGTTTTGCGGCAAGGTTTTTCATCGGGCCGAAGCCGATGAAGTTATGTTTGTGATAACTGATGTTGGTGAAGCGTTCGGCGATTTCAAAGGTGCGGTCGGTCGAGCCGTTGTCGAGCAGCAAAACTTCATCGAAGTCTTGAAGCGCGGTCAATATTTCGTGCAGATAGCGTTCCGAGTTTTTAACCAATATAGCCGCTGTGGCGGGAATTTTCGGGTTCATAATGAGATCGTCCGACAAAAGGTAGATGCAGGGAAAAGCCGTGTTGCCTGTCCGGTCTAAATGTGCCGCCATAAATGGCAAAAAAGCCCAAACATACGTCCGGGCTTGGGAATTGGTGGGTCCGGTGGGGTTCGAACCCACGACCAAGGGATTATGAGTCCCCTGCTCTAACCCCTGAGCTACAGACCCGTCAAGAGTAGGCGCGTATTGTATAGCATAGCGGTGGGATTGACAAACTTATTTCATCCGATGAGTAAAACGCAGTTGCTTCCCCCGAAGGCAAATGACGAGCTGGCGGCAATGCGTTTTTCGGTTTCCCAGCGGCTGCCGCTGCCGGTCAGGTTAATGGCGGGCAGGTCGGGGTCGTTCTGCCCGTCCCAAAGCTGGGGCGGAAGTTTTCCTTCGGGATTGCTTTGCCGGTCGGCAATGCCCCACGCGAACGCGGCTTCGATTGCGCCCGCCGCGCCCAGCGTGTGTCCGGTTTGCGGTTTGGTGGACGTGCAGGGCGTATTGTTGCCGAAAACCGCTGCAACGGCACGGCTTTCCATACTGTCGTTGTGGTGCGTCCCGGTGCCGTGCAGGTTAATCCAGCCGATGTCTTCGGACGCAAGGTTTGCGTGTTGCAATGCCGTCTGAAAGGCAAGAATTGCGCCTTGAGCGTCGGGGCGCGGCGTGGAAATATGGTAGGCATCGCTGCTTGCGCCGTAACCCAGAAGCCGCATACTGCCGGAAAAATCCGCATCGCGCGTCATGATGAATACGGCTGCGCCTTCGCCGATATTGATGCCGTCGCGGTTGGCGGAGAAAGGGTTGGCAATGTTTGGGGACAAGACTTCCAGTGAGGCGAATCCGTTGACGGTCAGCGGCGAGAGTGTGTCCGCGCCGCCGCAGATGACGGCATCGCACATACCGGCGCGAAGCAGGCGTGCGGCACTGATTAATGCGCGCGCGCCGGAAGTGCAGGCGGTGGAAACGACGTAACGCAGGCCGTTCAGCCCGTAAGCATCGGCAATGAAATCGGCAGGCGCGTTCATAAGGTGTTGGCATTGGTTGAACGTGAGGTCTTGCCAGGCTTTTCCCTGTACTGCCTGTCGGAACATCGGGATGTTTTCGTCCGCGCCGCCGGTGGATGTGCCGATGACGACGGCAATCCGGTTTGCGCCGTATCGTTGTATGGCGGCGTGGATTTGCGGTTCGATTTGTTCGAGCGTGTGCCAAAGCAGCCGGTTGGTGCGGCTGCGGCAGTGTGCGGGCGTGCCGTCTGAAAAGGGGCGCAGGGTTTCTTTTACCATACCGAAGGCAAGGTTTTTGCCGTCAACCCAATCGGATGAAAATGTCAGTGCCGGTTTGGAAGAAGGGGACAGCAGGGCATCGATGTGGGTGTGCAGTCCGCTACCCAATGCGCTGGTGAGTGCAGGGCTTCCGAGGTAAACAGGTATGTTCATAATGGTTCAATCGGTGTAACCGACCAGCTGGTTTGGTCGGGTAGGGTAATCAAAAATTGCCCGCCGGTATGGTTGACGCACCATATGTCCCGATTGCGGTAGCGGAACAATGTTCCTTCTTTGCAGAAGGATGCGCCGCCGCCTGCCTGTTTGAGGCCGGGATAAGGGGGCGCGGCATTTTCGGCGGTTATCAGCGGGAGCAGTGCGGCAAACAGGCGACGAGACGGCATATTGGGCATCACGAACCCGTCATTTTGCCAGCCTCCGCTGTTGATAGTCTGGCGTGAAACCGGTGCGCCCAATATGTCGGTTTGTACAAACCGGATGCCGTCTTCAAGCTGTTCGGCCGCCAGTATGCCGGTTTGCACGGGTTCTTGCCCCTTATTGTAGCGTTCCCATTTGAACCATTGTACGTCTTCGACAAGACGTGGTTGGGTTTGGGGGACGGGTAGGGTGTATGGGGCGCAGGCGGCGAGCAGTTTTGCGGTCAATATGGCAAGCAGGGTCGTGGTCGGGCGCATAAGTTCCTTTCAAAAATGCCGTCTGAAGCGGAAACGGCGGCAGGGCGGTTAACGGTGTGGATGTTGCGTATCCGGGACCGAGTACATCAGCCGTGCCGCCAGCCACAGGTTCAATATGACCCCGATGCCGACGGTTATGCCGAATGCGGCGACGGCCGGTGTGCTGCTGAAGGCAAGTATGGCGAAGGAGATGCCGGTCGTGAGCGCGGCAAGCAGCATACCGCCCAGCCGCGCATCGGTGCTGTGTCCGGCATTGAGCGCGTAAACGGCATAATCGATGCCGATGGCGGAAACCAGCAGCAATCCGAACATGGCAAACAGGCTGACGGGAATGCCCAGCCAACCCAATACGGCAACAGTGCCGATGGCGGCAGCGACGGGTACGGCGAGGATTTTTCCGCCCTGCCGCGCGCCAAACAGCCGCCACAGCAGCAGCCATGCCAACAGGTAAGACGACAATTTCAGCCAAGCCGCCTGATTGCGTGTATGGCGGAACAGGTCGTTGAGCCTGCCGCGCTTGTCCGCCCATTTGATTCCCGGGACGGTTTCCGCCGTTTTGCGGACGGTTTCCGGTTCGGTCATGCCGTTCAGGCGGATAACCGAGGCATAACGATGCGGTTCGACTTGGCCGAGATACAGGGGTTTCCAAGCTTGTGCCAGAGGCAGGGCGATGCCGTCTGAAAGCGTGATGGCGGGCGTGTCGGCCGCTTGCAGCAGGGCGGATTTCAGCGTGTCTTCGGGAATGCCCAGTTCGTGCAGGGCGCGGTAGTTGCCGGGTTTGTCTGCAATCGCTCGCAAATGTTGTTTCAGGCGGTTTTGTTCGGCTGCCGGCAGGATGAACTGATCCAGCGATTGGATACCGTTCAGTTTGCCTTGTCGAATCAGGGGGGCGAGGGCGCGGCGCAACTCGGCATTTTTTAACAGCAGCGCGTCTTCGCTTGCGGCTTCGGCAACCAGATATTGACCGCTGAAATCGGTTCCGCCCAATGTGCCGATTTTTTGTATTTGCGACAACAGTCCGGGCGGCATATTCACCCATTGGCGGATGTCGTCGTGCCAGTTGCTGCGCCACAGTCCGACGGCGGCGAAAACCATCAGGAAAACTGCTGCGGGATAAGTGAAGGACGGGGGAAGTTGTTTTTGGATGTGTTTGCCGAGCGCGGCACTTAAGGCGGCAAAAGGTACGGGTTTTGCCTGATAACGGGCAAACAGGGGCGGTAGCCAGCAGATGGTCGCGCCGAATGCGCCCAGCAGCGAAAAGCCGGAGAAAACGGCGGTTTGCTGTAAAACCGGCAAAGGTGTGAACCAAAGCAGCGCGTATCCCGAAACGGTAATCAGCAGACTGACGGCAAAGGTGGGCAATACCTGTTTCATCGCCGGTTTCGCCTGCCATGATGAGAATACCGACGGGGTCAGCCAGTGCAGCGGGAAATCGACCAGCATCCCGATCAGGCTCGTACCGATAACCAGCGTCAGGGCGTGAATATGTCCGAATACCGCCAGAGCTGCCGCCAAGCCCGCCAGCATGCCTGCGGCAGACGGCAGCAGCAGCCAAAAAGTGCGTGCGCTGCGGAAAACCCACAATATGAGGGTTACGGTCAGGGTTATGCCGGCAAAACCCATTATCCGGCTTTCTTTTTCGGCATCGGCTTTGGCGGCTGCTGCAAAAAGTGCGCCGCCCCCGGTCAGGATTTCGGCGTGCCTGCCGGATGCCAATGTCTGTGTTTTTTGGAACAAATGACCCAAGGCATCTTGAGGCAGGGCGTTGTCGGGCAGCTTGGCGCGTATCCAAACCCAGGTTTTTCCGTTGTCTTCGTTGAACAGCATACCGTTTTCGGGATGCCATTGCAGACGGGTTTGGGGATTGATTTTGCCGGCAACGAAACGCCCGAAACCCAGCCAGTCCTCATCTAAGGGCAGGGGGGATACGGCAAACGGGTTGGCGGCATCTTCGGCGCGTTGGCGGAAATAATCGGCGGGTTTTTCGGTCAGCAAACGCCGTTGGGCTTCGGGCAGGACGGCCAAGCTGATTCTGCCGATGTCTTGGCGGATTTGTGCAAGATCGGGGCTGATTTGGCTGTTTACTTCGGAAAATATCCCGCTTTGCTGCCATAAGGAGGCGATTTCCGATGCCGTCTGAAATGCGGTTTCGGGTCGGGGGCTGCCCGCCAGCAGGATGATTTGACTGTTGATTTGTGCGTCGCTGGCGCGTTCCGCCGCCTGCAAAATGGTATTCTGGCTGCTTTGGGGCAGCAGTTCGGTCAGGTCGGTCTGCAGCCAGGCGCGCGTTGTCATGCTGTAACAGACAAAGACGGCAAGTGCAGACATCAGCAGGGTGTAAATCAGGCGGATCATGGCGGTTCGGACGGTGTCAGAGTGATTGTTTGGCAAATTCGTCCAGAGGGTTGCCGACGCTTATGCCGTTAAACTGCATATCGGTTTTATCGCCTTGTTTTTCGTGCAGTTCGATACGGCGGACGACGCTGTCCCCGCTGATGTCGATATGCTTGAAGATTTGTTTCATCAGCAGGGTTTTCGGTGTGAGTTGCAGCGTCCATTTTTGTGCCGAACCTTCGAGTTTCAGATCGAACTGTTTTTCCAGCCCTTGCGTATCGCCGCCGAGCAGGTCGAGAAAGAGTTTGATTTGCCTGCTTTGCCCGGAAAATTTTCCGGTGTCGGGCATTATCCAGCCTTTACCGTTCCATTGGCTGATGCCGTCTGAACGGACGCGGAGGACGGCGGCAAACGGTTTCTGCATCTGCCAGAGCAGCCCGCGTTTGGGCATCAGTACGAATTTTCCGGTTGTAGCCATCGGTTTGGATAGGGATTTCAGATGGCGGTATTGGATAAAACTGCCTTGGATGTTGTCGGGTTTTTGCAGTATCCGGGTCAGTTCGACGGTGGAAAATGCCGAGGCGGAAAGGGCGGTTGCGGCAAGGAGTGCGGCAAGCAGGTATTTTTTCATGGTTGTCTGTCGGTGTGGCAATAATGGGTAAAAATGCCGTCTGAAAACGGACGGTGGCTTATGCGGCTTGAAAAGTCGGATGACTTCGTATGGCTTCGAGCCAGCTTTCCGGCGTTTGGAACTGTGTTTCTCCGGTTTCCAAGGATACTGCCGCCTGCGTGGTCGATGCGCGGGTCAGTTTTTCGCCGGTTTGCTCATCGGACAAAGTGTAGTCGATACGCAGGCAAGTGTCGATTTCGACGATTGCCATATCGATGCGGATGGTTTGTCCGAACCGTGCGGGGCGTATGTATTTCAAGTCCATTTTGACGATGGGCCAACTGAAGCCCCGCCTGCCCATTTCACCGTAGCCGTAGCCTATGCTTTCAAGGAAGGCGCAGCGTGCGACTTCGAGGTATTTGACGTAGTTGCCGTGCCAGACGATCTGCATCGGATCGACATCGAAAAACGGGACTCGGACGGTGTGGCTGTGGCGGCAGAAAATGTGTTTTTTGTTCATCAGGGATGGTGCTCCGTGTGCCAAAAGTCGTAAAAATTGAACCATTGCAGCGGATTCAGACAGCATTCTTCTTCTAAAATGCGGGCGAAATGTTGCGCGGATTCTTTGATTTTTTGCGTGCGTTCTGACCGCGTCCAATCCGATGTGTCGGTCATAGGGCGAAGTTTCAGGCGGTAGCGTCCGTCCTCCTGTTTGATGCAAAACAGCGCGTTGACCTTGGTTTTCAGCAGCGATGCCAGAATCCACGCACCTTGCGGTATTTCGGTGCGGTGTTGCAAAAAATCGACGGTTACGGTTTTTTCGCCCCGGACGGGAATGCGGTCGGCGGCGATTGCCAACCATTCCCCTGCTTCAATGCGCCGGTTAAGCGTCATCATCAGTGATGCGTCCAAGTCGCTTACCTGTATCAGTTGGATTTTGTCCGCGCCCGCCTGTTGCAGGGCTTCGTTGAACATTTGTGCGTGGCGGCTATGTACGAGGACGTTGAGTTTGAAATTCCGGTGGTGGGAAACCAGTGCGCGGCAGATTTCCGTATTGCCCAGGTGCGAACAGGCAAAAATCTGTCCGCGCCCGTTTTGATACATGGCGGCGGTCAGGTTGTCGGGGTCTTCGATAATCAAGTCTTCGTAACGTATTTTGCGCTGCCATACGGCAAACCGGTCGCAAACGGCTTCGCCGAATGCCAAAAACTGCGCGAATATGCGGTTTTCAGACGGCATAGCGTCGGGAAAGGTATGCCGCAGGCGGTTTTGGTAGGTATGGAGGTTTTTCCGCGCCCGAGGCGAGGTCAGGTAAAAATATAGGACGACAAACCAAATACACGGTTTCATTAAAAAAGGGGGCAGATAACGGACAATTACCGCCGTCAGCTTGAGGAACAGGCGGTTGCCGCGTTCGTTTTGTTCCGCCCAGTGTCGGGATGCGCCGTTCATCGGAATATGCCTTTCAAGATGCGCCAACGCCATTTGAGCATACCGAAAAACAGCCGTGTGTGCATTTGGCTGATAAGGATGTTGTCGGCAAGGGCGCGGAAGTGGGAAATGCCGTCTGCGGCGTAACGGACGGGCGTGGGTATCCAAACGGTTTTGATGCCGCGCCAATATAGCCGGATCAGGATTTCGATGTCGAAGTCCATACGGTTGCCGACGTATTCTCCGCGTATGACCGCCAACGCAGGCGGCAACGGATAAAGGCGGAAGCCGCACATACCGTCTTTAATATCGGACGACCAGGTGTGAATCATATTCCAAAAGTCGGTAATTTTGCGCCCGTACAATCGGGATTTGGGCGCGTCGCCGCCGTATTGCGGCTGACCGCAGATGAGGGCTTCGGGATTGAGTTGCGCGGCACGGACGAACTTCGGCACGTCGTCCAAACAGTGTTGGCCGTCGGCATCGATTTGTAGGACGTGGCTGTATCCCAGCTCCGCCGCCGCCTCGAAACCTGTGCGTACTGCCGCGCCTTTGCCGCCGTTGCTTGTGCGGCGGATGACGCGGATGCCGTCTGAAGCCAGATTTTCTAAAACGGGTATGCAGTCGGGGCGGGAGCAGTCGTCCACGACCAACACGTCCAAACCGCAGGCGCGCAGGCCGCGCGCGACCGCGCCGACGGTTGCCGGGTGGTTGTAATGGGGGATGAGGGCGAGGATGTTCATATTTATATTAAGGTAAGGCGGTAATCTTATTTGCCTGTGCGAAGGCGGTTCATCGTTCTTCCCTTGCGGTTGGGTTGGGGCTGTCCTGCGGCGCGTCGAATACCAGTTTCCCCGAGGCGCAGGCGGCATCTTGTTTTCGGATGGTAAACGACAGTTTGTTTTTATCGGCATCGTATCCGAGTTCTACGGAAATGTCGTCATACGGGCGGATAAACTGTTGGTATTTCAGGTTTTCGATGCGGATAATGTTTTGCCTGCCGAAGGGGTGCCGTGCGGCAAGCCGGCGTACCCATTCCAATTCGACTGCGCCGGGGACGAGTGGAAAGGTGGAAAAATGTCCGCCGAAATAGGGTAAATCCGGCGGTACGCGGGTTTGATAGCGCAACCGGTTTCCTTCGGGCGGCAAGGTGTGCCATTGCGGCGCGGCGGGTTCTGCCAATGCCGTCTGAAAGTCCGCTGCGGTAATTTTCCCTTGTCCGTTGCGCGGCAGACGGTCTGTAAAACGCCAGTAGCGCGGCAGGGCGGCCGTGTCTTGCGTTTGGGCAAGGTGTTGCTTGAGTGCGGCGATAACGGCGGTGCGCCCCTGTTCCAGCCACGCCGTGATGCCTTCCGTATCGAGTGCCGCCCAAACGGCAATGCGCCCGTGTTCCGGATGCAGGGCGCAATGTGCGTCGGCAATCCAAGGGTGTTTCAGTAATTCGTGTTCGATTTGGTTGAGCGAAATGCGTTTGTCTGCCAATTTGATTATCCTGTCCTGCCTGCCCAGCAGGGCAAAACCGTCTTCGTGTGTTTCGATGCAATCGGCAATGTATTGCACGCCGTTTGTCCACGGCGAAGAGATTTCCACCGATTTGCCGGTATTGCGGACGGCAACATCGGGAAACGGCTGCCACAAGCTTTGTTTTTGGCGGGATGCAATGATGCCGGTTTCCGTACTGCCGTAAACTTCATAAGGGCGTACCGCATATTGTTCCAACAGGGCGGCGGTTTCCGGTGGGAGTTCCCCGCCTGCGGAAACGATGCCGGCCATCCTTCCGTTTAACGCCGCCCAATCCCGATTTTCGCCGAAACGGTTGAGCAGGGCGGGGCTGGCAATCCAGACATTTTGATAATCGGACGGCACGTTCAGGCTTGCCGACAGCAGCAGTTCGGGATAGGCGTTTTGCCTGCGGATCATCGCCCACCCCGTCAGCAGCGGAAGCGCGAAGCGGAAGGTCAGTCCGTACATATGTTGCGGCGATACGCTGCCGAGGACGGCGGTTTTGCCGCGTCCGAACGGAATTGCCGCAGCCAGCGCGCGGGCTTCCGATTCGATTTGCGCGGCGGTTTTGACGATTGTCTTGGCTTCCCCGCCGGAACCCGAAGTACGCAAATGCACTTCTGATTCGGGCAGGATGTCCAATGCTTTCGGTATGCGGCTTTCAGATGGCATACCGCCGCAAGGATCCAGTATTTGCCAAACGCTGATGCCGTCTGAAACAATATCGGTGTCGGTCAGCAGGATTTGTGCGGATTTCGCCCAAGTCAGGTTTCCGGGCGCGGTATTCGGCAGCAGCAGGGCTTTGCCTCCGCTATTCCAAACGGCAAGCAATGCGGTTGCGAACAGCGCGGCATCGTCAAACCACAATGCCGCCGAACGGATGTTGTTTTGCTTTAATTTTAACGACAGGGTGTGTACCGTACGTATAAAATCGGCGCGGGTCCATAGCGGGTCGAGGGCAATCGGCGTATTGTCGGAGAAGTTGATGTCAAACATTCGGGTCATATATTCCAAATGGCAGAACGGAGGGTGTCGTGCCGGATAAAAAAACAGTATTGCAGTGCCGCCTTGCCGATGCGTCGGCCGCTGCCGCTTATCGGGAATCCTGTCTGGACGATGCAGACAGGGCGCGTTTGCTGCGCGCACCGAAATTGGCAGGGCGGACGGATTGGCGGGTCAGCCGCTTCCTGAAGCAGCAGGGCGGCAAGATATGTTCGCTTTCGCACAGCAAAGGGCGGGCGGCGGTTTTGGTCTGCGGCGGCGGCACGGTTTGCGGCGTCGATATTGAAACGGTTCGTCCGCGCAATTTTCAGGCACTTGCCGAATGGGTTTGTTCCCCTGAAGAACGGGTTTTTTTGGCACGTTCCGGTTGGCAGGCAGAGGCTTTTTACCGCCTGTGGTGCATTAAGGAAGCACTGCTTAAAGCCTGCGGTTTGGGTTTTCCGCAAGATATGGCGAAAGTCGGTTATCTGACCGACGGTTCGGCAGTTTGCGGCTTGCGTGCGGATGGCGGGGCCGGTTGGCACGCCGTCAGCGCAATCTGGTGCGGCGACGCGGTTGTCGCCTGCGTGTGGCGCGGAGCTGCCGAATTGGCGTGGCAATATTGCGGAACGGATGCCGTCCGGACGGTTTGCCATATCGAGCGGATAGGCGGCAAGGAAGTCTGAAAGCGGCAGTTTGTTGTTTTATTCCGTTTTGAATCAATATGATGTAATCGGATTATGCGGCTTTATCCGTCCTTCCAACGTTTGAACACCAGCGAGGTATTCACGCCGCCGAAGGCAAAATTGTTGCTCATCACGTAATCGGTTTGGATTTCACGTCCGCCGCTTAAAATATAGTCCGCCTTGCCGCAGCGCGGATCGATGTTGTTTAAATTTAGGGTAGGCGCAAACCAGCCGCCGTTCATCATTTCAATCGAGAACCACGCCTCCAGCGCGCCGCACGCGCCGAGCGTGTGTCCCAAATAGCTTTTTTGCGAACTGATGGGCACAAATCCGAACACGGCTTCAGTCGCCAGCGTTTCGGCGATATCGCCTTTTTCGGTTGCTGTGCCGTGCCCGTTCACATAACCGATTTTGTCAGGCGTGATGCCCGCGTCTTGCAGCGCGAGTTCCATACATTTCTGCATCGTGTCTTTTTGCGGCTGGGTAACGTGGCTGCCGTCGCTGTTGGCACCGTAGCCGACGAGTTCGGCGTAAATTTTCGCACCGCGCCGTTTGGCGTGTTCCAATTCTTCCAACACGAAAATCCCCGCGCCTTCGCCGATGACCAGCCCGTCGCGGTTTACGTCGTATGGGCGCGGAGTTTTTTCCGGTTCGCCGTTGCGGCGGCTGGCGGCATAAAGCGAGTCGAAAACATAAACTTCGGACGGGCAAAATTCTTCGCCGCCGCCCGCCAACATCATATCGGTCAGCCCGTATTTGATGGCTTCGTAGGCATAACCTATGCCTTGGCTGCCGGACGAACACGCGCTCGATGTCGGGATGATGCGCCCTTTCAGCCCGAAAAAGATGCCGATATTGGCGGCGGTGGTGTGCGGCATCATACGTACATAGGTGTTGGCACTGAAGTTGCGCGACGTGCCGGTCAGCAACAATTCGCCCACATCGCCGATGTCTTTGGTGCTGCCGCTGGAAGAGCCGCAGGCAACGCCCATCCGTCCGTCGGTAATGCTTTCGTCCCCGAGCAAACCGGCATCCGTCAAAGCCTGCTCCGCCGCATCGACGCACAGGTACGACACGCGCCCCATACTTCTGAGCTGCTTGCGCGTCCAATGTTTCGGCGGCGCGTAATCCTCAATCGGCGCACCCAGTTGCGCTTCCAATTCGGGGAAACGTTCGTGCCAATCCATATATTTGACGGCGTTTTTTTCGGCTTTGAATGCTGCCTGTATGCTTTGCCAATCCCGGCCGAAGGCGGTAATGCCGCCTATGCCTGTTACTGCGACCCTTCTGGTATTCAACACAAACCTCCGTTCACCGCAATCACCTGGCGCGTGATGTACGCCGCTTTTTCATCCATCAAAAAGCGCACCGCGTGCGCCACTTCTTCCGGCAGTCCCATACGCGCTGCGGGGACGGCTTTCAAAATTTCTTCGACGGGTACATTTTCATCGACAATGTCCGTATCGATCAAACCCGGCGCCACGCAGTTGACGGTGATTTTGCGTTTCGCCAGTTCGACCGCCAAGGCTTTCGCCGCACCGATTAAGCCCGCCTTAGACGCGCTGTAATTGACCTGCCCGCGGTTGCCCGTCAAGCCGGACACCGACGCCATGCACACAATCCGCCCGGCTTTGCGGCGGCGTATCATCGGCATGGTCAACGGGTGCAATACATTATAAAAACCGTCCAAATTAGTTCGCAGCACCAAATCCCAATCGTCGTCTGAAAACGCGGGGAAGGCATTGTCGCGCGTCAGTCCGGCGTTCAACACCACGCCGTAATACGCGCCGTTTGCTTCGATGTCGGTAGTCAAAATATCGCGGCAGGCTGCGCGGTCAGACACGTCAAACTGCAACACCCTTGCCTGTCTGCCCAAAGCGCGGATTTCTTCCGCTACGGCTTCGGCTTCATCGCGGCGGCTGCGGCAATGGACGATGATATCAAAGCCGTCTTCTGCCAAACTGAGTGCGACAGCTTTGCCTATGCCTCTGTTTGAGCCGGTAATCAGGACGGTTTCGGTCATGGTTGTTCTCCGTATGTGTGTGCCTGTTCAGACGGCATTAAGTTATTTCGACAGGGTGTTCGGGACTGTACACGTTCAATGAGGCGCGTGCCAAAATGCCGTCTGAAGGGAGTGTTTCGGACGAAGTTTTTGGTGCGTCCGTCCAACGCAGTTCGCAGTCGAACACGCCCATTCCCCCGGCATCTTGAATAGACATATGCGCCGTTGCCAGCAGATGCGTGCCGACAGGGACGGATTGGGCGAAGATTTCAAGTTTGCGCGTGCCGAGCAGGAAGCCGAGCCGGACCGGCCGTGCGTTTTTTCGGGCTTGGATGCCGGCATATGCGCCGACAGCCTGCGCCATCAGTTCGATAAATGCCGTGTAGGGCAGTATGCCGCCGACCAGCAGGATGTGGTCGGGTTTTATCTGCGCCCCTGCTTCGACAAAATCATCGCCGTATCGGGTAATGCGGTCTATCAGAACCATACGCCCGCTGTGCGGCAGCAGGGAGGCGGTGTCGGTAATCGGGCATTCTGGCAGTGTGTCCATATATTGCGGCGGCAGGCTGGCAAATACGGGCATTATAATGATAAATGTAAATTCAGGCTAATTCCGGCGGTTTGCCGAGAGGCGGCGTTGTCGGAGAAAGGGGGCAGAAATGCGTTTGGCTTTCGGCATTGTCAGGCAGATAGGCTTTGGTTAGAATGTGGCACAGTGTAAATTTTTGAAAGAAACTATGCCGCCGATTATTTGCCGGTTCCACTTCGACATCGCCGACTGGCGGGTTTCGGGCAGCAAAATGCGCGATATGGCCCAGTGGGCAAAATGGGCGGAATGTCCGGATTTTGCCGACGGTTTGCCCGATGTCAGGCCGGAATTGCCGTTCCTGCCCGCTATGCAGCGCCGCCGTTTGAGTAAGGCGGCGCGTTTGGTATGCGACGCGGCTTGGGACATTGCCTCCGCCCATCCCGGCAGTCCGGTAGTTTATGCCTCGCACGACGGGGAAATGGCGCGCAGTTTCGATTTGTGGTTGGAACTGTTGAAATCGCATACCGTGTCGCCGACTTCGTTCGGTTTGTCGGTGCACAATGCAACGGCGGGGCAATGGTCGATATTGCGTCAGGATATGAGCGAGCAGACGGCATTGGCCGTGTGTGCCGACGGTGTGGAAACGACATTGGCGGAAGCGGCGTCCCTGTTGGAAGAGGGATGCGGGTCGGTTTTGGTTTTGGCGGCGGACGATCCGCTGCCGGAAGGATATGCCGTATCGGCAACGCGCGCGCCGTTTGCTTATGCTTTGGCGATGGTTCTGACCAAAGGGACGCGTTACAGCCTGACTTTGTCTGCTTCGGACGATATGCCGTCTGAAGCCGGTATGCTGCCCGAGGCATATTGGAGCGGTTTGGAATGGGTGCGTTTTCTGCTGAACGGCAGTCGGGAATGCCGCCGGGTATATCGCAATCGTGAATGGCTGTGGCAGCGGAATGGATAAATTGGATTATTGCCGCCGTTTTTTGGCGACTTGGTTGGGATTCGTGATTTTCGGTGTCGGCGGCATTATGATGAAATTGGTTTTGCTGCCTTACACTTTAAACGGCACTTCAGAGTCTGTCGCTCGCCAATTGGCGGCGCGCCGGATTATTGGAACATCTTGGCGTTTGTTCGTTGCTTATTTGAAATGGTCGGGCGTGTTGGAGGTATCGTTCAGGGGGGTTGAAAAACTCAACCGCCCGGGCCAGTTGATTTTGGCAAACCATCCGTCTTTGCTGGATGTGGTGCTGCTTGTCGGTCATGTGCCCGAAATGAACTGCATCGTGAAAAAAGATTTGCAGCACAATCCGGCAATGAGCAGCCAGATTAAAGGTGCGGGCTATATTCCGAACGAAGAGTCGGAAGCAATGCTGGAAATGGTAAAGGCGGTTTTTGACAGCGGGCAGAGCCTGCTGGTGTTCCCCGAAGGAACGAGAACGGGGTGGGACGGACGGGTCAAGATGAACCGGGGCGCGGTTTCTTTGGGACTGCGGTATGCCGAAGTGATTACGCCTGTATGTATCAAAATGAATCCGCCCAATTTTAAAAAAGGACAGCCGTGGTACCGCATCCCCCCGAAAAGGATACGGTATGAAATTACTGTCGGAGACGACATCCTCCCCCAAGACTGGCTCGCCGAGAAACCGTTGCCGATTGCGGCGCGGCGGCTGAATGAATATCTGCAGGACTATTTTACAAGGAAAACCATATGAACGACTTGGAAAACCAAATCAAGCAACTGATTATCGACAGTTTGGCTTTGGAGGATATAACCGCTGCCGACATCGGCAGCGAAGACGCGCTGTTCGGCGACGGGGGGTTGGGCTTGGATTCCGTCGATGCGCTGGAATTAGGCTTGGCGGTACAAAAACATTTCGGTTTCCGCCTGGACGGTGAGCAGGACAACTTGCGCGAACATTTTGCCAATGTCAAAACACTCGCCGCTTTTGTCAAAAACCGTCAAGCATAAGGATGAAACATATGACCGAACAAGAAATCTACCGGTTGTTGCGCGATACCCTGACCGAGTTGTTTGAAATCGAACCGGAACGGATTACGCCCGATACCAATCTTTACGAAGATTTAGAAATCGACAGTATCGATGCCATCGATTTGATTGACCGTATCAAGCGTGAAACCGGCCGCAAGCTGCAAGCTGAAGATTTCCGCAATGTCCGCACCGTCAACGACGTAGTACAGGCGGTATTGAAGATTCAGGCTGGCTAATCGGGTATTTCTAATTATTTTTCAGACGGCATGTTTTTATCGGATGCCGTCTGAAAACGTTTGTGCGGATTCAAAATGAAACTCGGTTTTTTCGGACATATTTTTCTGACCGTATCGAGTATTGCCTATCCCGCTTTGTGGTATTACGGCAGGGAGGCAGGGTGGTTTGTCTGGCTGGCGGCGGCGATGTGCGGGTTGTGGCTGCTGCGCGCCCTGACTGCCAAACTGCCCCAACAGCGTTATGCGGCTTTGTTTATTACACTGTTTTTTGCCGCAGTATTGGTGTTCGGGCGGCACGATTCGATGTATTGGTATCCCGTCCTCGTCAATCTGATGATGTTGGCGGTGTTCGGGGGAAGCCTGTTTGCCGGGCAGACGGTGATTGAAAAACTTGCGCGGCTGCAACAGCCCGACCTGCCTGAAAAAGCCGTGCGCTATACCCGCCGGGTAACGCAGGTTTGGTGCGTATTTTTTATAATCAACGGGACGCTTGCCGCTTTGTTGGCCCGGTTGGGGCGATATGATTGGTGGGCGGTTTATACAGGCGTGATTGCCTATGTATTGATGGGGATATTGTTTGCCGGCGAATGGCTTTACCGCAAACTCGTTTTGAAAGTCTGAAACCTTATGCACACTTGCACTTCCTGCGGCGAAAAACATGAAGATATGCCCGCAATTGGCTTTACCGCCCCCTATCCCTATAATCAACTCAGTGAAGAAGAACGCATTGCTTATCAAGCGGAATGCGATTCTGATTTCTGCATCATCCGTTATCCCGACCAAACTGACCGCTTTATCCGCACGGTGCTGCATATCCCCATTATCGGACATGAGGAAACGTTGGAATACGGCGTATGGGTATCTGTCAGCGAAAAGAGTTTTAATGATTATAAAAGCCACTTCCATGATAATCCAGAAAACGTTGTTTATTTCGGTATGATATGCAACTGGCTGCCACCATATGAAACCAACACCTTCGGTCTGCATTGTAATGTCGTTACACAGTCCAATAACCAACGCCCTCTGCTGCAACTCCATCAAAGCGACGAACATCCGCTGGTACGCGACTTTTACCAAGGCATAGAATACGCTGAAGCGCAGGTAAGGATAGATGCGGTATTTGGATCGGATTACTAAGGACAAAAAGGTAAATATTCCTTTCTTGAACGAAACCATACTTGATGTTTCCTGCCTTTTCCTACAACTGTTGTAAATCTGTCCGCTATTGAGCAAATTGTCCACTTCGGCGGAATGCCTACTGCCTTCGTGTCTGATACGATTACAGGCGAAACGTGGATAGATTTCGGTTACAAGGGCTGGAAGTTCAGCATTCACAACCCATATGATGAATATTGGTTTTTGCTGAAAACAGCGAATGCCCAAAACCATATTGCAATATATGATTCAGGCCGTCTGAAATCCAAAATTTGGTTTTCAGACGGCCTCAAATAAGGATCAACATGAAATACAAAGACCTACGCGACTTCATCGCCATGCTCGAGCAGCAGGGTAAACTCAAGCGTATTACCCATCCCGTTTCCCCGCATTTGGAAATGACCGAAATTGCCGACCGCGTGCTGCGCGCCGAAGGGCCGGCGTTGTTGTTTGAAAACCCGATTAAGCCCGACGGTACGCGCTATGATTATCCCGTGTTGGCAAACCTGTTCGGCACGCCCGAACGTGTGGCGATGGGGATGGGCGCGGACAGCGTGTCCAAGCTGCGTGAAATCGGGCAGACGCTGGCGTATTTGAAAGAACCCGAACCGCCCAAAGGCATCAAAGATGCGTTTTCCAAACTGCCGCTGCTGAAAGACATTTGGAGCATGGCGCCGAACGTGGTGAAAAACGCGCCGTGTCAGGAAATCGTATGGGAAGGCGAAGACGTTGATTTGTATCAACTTCCGATTCAGCATTGCTGGCCGGAAGACGTTGCGCCGCTGGTAACGTGGGGCTTGACTGTCACCCGCGGGCCACACAAAAAACGCCAAAATCTCGGTATTTACCGCCAGCAACTCATCGGCAAAAACAAGCTGATTATGCGCTGGCTGTCGCATCGTGGCGGCGCGTTGGATTATCAGGAATTCCGCAAACTCAATCCCGATACGCCGTATCCCGTCGCTGTCGTGCTTGGCTGCGACCCTGCCACCATTTTGGGTGCGGTAACGCCCGTTCCCGATACCTTGAGCGAATACCAGTTTGCCGGACTGCTGCGCGGTTCGCGGACAGAACTGGTGAAATGTATCGGCAACGATTTGCAAGTGCCTGCCCGCGCAGAAATCGTGTTGGAAGGCGTCATCCATCCAAACGAAACCGCGTTGGAAGGTCCATACGGCGACCACACGGGCTATTACAACGAGCAGGATCATTTCCCTGTGTTCACGGTCGAACGCATCACCATGCGCGAAAACCCGATTTACCATTCGACCTACACGGGCAAACCGCCCGATGAGCCTGCCGTTTTGGGCGTGGCGTTGAACGAAGTGTTCGTACCGCTTTTGCAAAAGCAGTTCCCCGAAATCACCGATTTTTACCTGCCGCCCGAAGGCTGCTCCTACCGCATGGCGGTGGTCAGCATGAAAAAACAGTACGCCGGACACGCCAAGCGCGTGATGATGGGCTGCTGGTCGTTCCTGCGCCAGTTTATGTACACCAAATTCATCATTGTGGTGGATGACGATGTGGACGTGCGCGACTGGAAAGAAGTCATCTGGGCGGTAACCACGCGCATGGACCCCGTGCGCGACACCGTTTTAGTGGAAAACACGCCCATCGATTATCTTGACTTCGCCAGCCCCGTTAGCGGACTCGGCGGCAAAATGGGTTTGGATGCGACCAACAAATGGCCGGGCGAAACCGACCGCGAATGGGGACGGGTGATTAAAAAAGACCCTGCGGTTACAGCGAAGATTGATGAGATTTGGGGGGAACTCGGCTTATAGTAGATTCAAATAGGATTCCTCGTGTCGTCATTCCCGCGCTGGCGAGAATGATGATAACTGAGTATTTTTTATTTTAAATCAATATATTGAAAGTTAGTTTGATACGCAATGCCGCCCTACGGTTGCAGGGCGGCATTGCTATGCCGCCGTTTGGATTTTCAGACGGCATTTGTGTGTTGCCTGTGTGGTTTTGTGTTGGGATGGCAATTTCGAGGCAGCCGATGCCGTCTGAAAGGCGATTGTCTGGCGGGACAGACGCGTTCTGTTTGTCTGTTTGGAAACGGTTGGGAAAGGCGTATGTCGGCGGATTTGTTGGGCGTAGTGGCTGGGCTTTTGCGGCAAGCTGTGATTTTGTCCGTTACGGATTGCGGCGGCTGAAAATCCTGTACCACGCCTGGAAACGAGGTGGCTGGCGGAATGTGCGGCGCGTGTCGCTGCGGCGGAAGATGGCGGTCTCGGCATGGTCGGTGTTCGCCGCACTGCTTGCGGCGTCGTCGATATTCGGCTGGTGGCTGGTTTTTTGTCGGTTGGGCCGGTTTTTAGGATGGCATGGGGGGAAGACACATGGACGAACTGTTCAAATGGGCGGTCAGGATTTTGGCGGAGGTGGCGGACTGGATACTCGAGCTGATGTGTTCGGCATTCCCGTTTGCGGAACCAAGCCGTTTTTTCCATCGGACCGCACGTATTGTTGTGCCGGTTTTGAGCTTGGGTCTGTTTCGTGTCGAAGATTATGGAAACACGGAATGTTTGGATTGGCGGACGTTTTCTGCCGATATGGGCGAATCGATAGGCGGTTGGTTTTGGTTCGCGTTCTTGCTTGCCTTTTCAGTATGGGCAGCCTATGCCCTGTCGTGAAATATAACCGACATACTTTGTTTTTGATGCGGCAACGAAAAATCGCTGCGGGTTGACGAAAATACAAATGGAGGCATTGCCAGCCGACACCAAGCCAAACAGATATGGGGCTTGTGTTTCCGATGTGGTACGGTCGGTCGGAAAAGTCATGCCGTCTGAAGCGCGGGGGCGTTTCAGACGGCATTTTTGTACGCAGGGTATTTACGGTTCTTTAGGTTTGAGCCACTGCCATTGTTCCAGCAGGGTGTCTTCGAGGATTTTCTGTTTCTCTTTGCGCGAATTGATGCCGCCGGTCAGCCTGCCGTAATCGACGGTAATGGACGGCTTGTCCACGGTACCGGTGATTTTCAGGGGAATCGGTTTGTTTTTCGGATGGACGGCGTTGCGGATAAGGACATCTTCAGACAATTCCTGCGTATCCAGATTGGTATAGCCGTTGCTGGTAACATAGAGGCTGTCGGAGAAGAGTTCGGTATCGATGTGGCGGCTGATGCCGTCTGAAATTTCGCTGTTGAGCGTGAATCGGTGGAAGGGTGTGCTGGGTGCGGCACTGTCGGCAGTTTTGCCCGAAATGCCGTTTTTCAGGATATTGTCCATGTCGATACCGTGCCACGCGCCATTGGAAATATTCAGCGACAGGCTGCCTTGAAGCGAGCGGATAAGCTCTTTTCGGGTTTCGCCGCTCGCGGTCAGGTCGATGACCGCATCGCCGTTGCCGCTGAAGCTGTGGAAGCCGAACAGGTCTTGCAGCAGCGGTTGGATTTGGATGTTGCTTGCATTCTGTTGCAGGCGGTAAGTGGCGGGGCGAGTGTTGGCGATGCTGATGCCGCCTTCGGTATGGCCGCCGTAAAGCCCTGACTTGAAACGGCTGAGCGCGATATGGCCTTTGTCGGCATGGAGATAGGTTTCCATATCGTCCAGTTGCAGGCCGGGAAGTTGGACATTGCCGATTTTAAGGTGGGCCTCGATATCTCCGGACAGCCTGCCGAGGGTGTCGGGAAATATTTTGCCGTTTTGTTGCCGCACGTCGTCAAGATAGGGGGTCAGGTTCAATTTTTGCAGTGCGACGGCGGCTTCCAGGTGCGGTGCATCTTCATGTGTGTATCTGAATTTCGCGGCAACGGTTTGGCGGTCGAACGAACCGTTGAGTTCGGCATGCCACTGATGAAGGTTTTTTATGGACATCGAACCGTCGAGCTGGCTGATGAAACGGGGTTGCGGCAGGCGGTTGACGGTATCCTGAAGGGTCGATACATGCAGGCGCGGCGCCTCCAGACCGTTGTTCCGGCTCCAAACCAATGGCGAGCCGAGGGAAAAGTTGGTTTGAAGGCGGGGTGTTTTGACGTTGCCGGAGATTTCGGCGTTGCCGATGTTGCCGATGCCGGAGTGCAGGTTGGCCTTATCGAGTTTGAACGATCCGCCCCATTGGAAATTCCCGTCGTCGGCGGTAGCGGTAAATGTCCCGTTGACGGTTTCAATTTTAATGCGGTTGTTCCTGAGTGCCAGCGTAGGGATTTGGGCGGTCAGGTGGAGGTTGTGGAAGGCGGTGTCGGCACGCAGGCCGAGGTTGGCCGCATCCGCTCCGCCAGCGTTAAAACGGATAGTGGGGTTGCCGGTGGTGGAAACGGTAATGCCATGCCCGTTTAGAGCGGTCTCGGCTTCGAAATGGAACGGTGAGATTTCGGGCGGATTGATGCCGTCTGAAATGAAAAGCCCTTTGCTTTTCCATGAGGCAGACAGGTTTTCGCCGGTCAGTGTGCCCGAACTTTCAAACTGTTGTCCCGATGAAACGGGGGATTGCAGGTTGAGGTGGACTTCCTTCAGGGTAAACCGCTCTTGCAGGAAGTCGAGGTGGACGGTGCTGTTTTCGATAATGATGCGGTTTACCGAGGCTTTGCGTTTTGGGTTGTCGATCAGGTCTTGGATGTTCCAAACGCCTTTCTCGTCGCGCGTCAGGGCAAGTTCCGCACCCGAAACCACCCATTTTTCAACCTGTATCTGATCCGACCACAGATTTTTCCAGCTCAATCCGATTTTGGTTTCTTTGATGGAAACGGCAGTCCGGTTGCTGCCGGGTTCGGTAATGGTCAGGTTTTTCAGGATGACGGTCGGCCGGGGCAGAAGCCTGCGCTGTATATCCGCATCAAACGAGATTTTCCGGTGCGTATGGGCAATGCTTTGTTGGAGGCGGCTTCGGATGTTTTCAGGTGTGAAGATGCGATATACGGAAGCGTGCAGCCCGATTGCCGCCAAAAGCAGTATCGTCAGCACGGCTACCGCATATTTTAGACGGTATTTGTGGAAGACCGATAATAAATCCATAGCCTGAAAAGTCTGTAAAACACGCCACAGTATAACACGGCTTGTGGCAATCCTATTTTGTGCGGGCGGATTATCTTGTATAAAGGGGTAATGCCCATAAGCAGGCATACCGCCGGATCAGGTATCGTGGGCGTTGCCGCGTTTGCAGGGGCAGTGTATGTTTCATACGGCGGCGGATTCTGCAAGATACTTTTTTGAAATACTGATGCCGTCTGAAACGGACAAGTTTTGTTCAGACGGTATATAATTTGCTTTTTATTCCGGAGGCACGGATATGGTCGGATGCGTTTGGCAGGCAGGACGGTTTGAAATCGGTTTGGACAAACCGAAAATCATGGGTGTCGTGAATCTCACGCCCGATTCTTTGCCCGACGGCGGCGCGTATTCGCAAAACGCCCAAACAGCTTTGGCGCATGCCGAACGGCTTTTGAAAGAGGGCGCGGACATTCTCGACATCGGCGGCGAATCGACGCGGCCGGGTGCGGGTTATGTTTCGCCTGAAGAAGAATGGGCGCGGGTTGAGTCTGTATTGGCGGAAGTGGCAGGGTGGGGCGTTCCCGTCAGTTTGGACACGCGCCGCACGGTGATTATGGAAAAAGCGTTGGCACTCGGTGGCATCGATATTATTAACGATGTGGCGGCGTTGACCGACGAAGGCGCGGTCGAATTGCTGGCGTGTCAGGCGGATACGGGCATTTGCCTGATGCACATGCAGGGTGTGCCTGAAAACATGCAGATTAATCCGAAATATCAGGATGTTGTCGGTGAAGTGGCGCGGTATTTGAAAGCGCGGGCGGCGGAATGCATCGCGGCAGGCATCGCCCCGCAACGCATCGTGCTTGACCCCGGTTTCGGCTTCGGCAAAACCTTGCAACACAATATCGCACTGATGCGGCATTTGCCCGAATTGATGGCGGAAACCGGTTTGCCGCTGCTGATCGGTGTGTCGCGCAAAACCATGATAGGCGAACTGACCGGCGAGGCAAATGCGGCGGAACGCGTACACGGCAGCGTGGCGGCAGCGTTGGCTTCCGTAGCGCGCGGCGCGCAAATCGTGCGGGTGCATGATGTGAAGGCGACGGCGGATGCGTTGAAGGCGTGGGAAGCGTTGGGCATCAATCTGTAAAGAGCGGTTCACATACTTCATGCCGTCTGAAAAGGACGGGGCGGCTTCAGACGGCATCAACGGTGCAGACAGCAAGGCACAAACTGACTGTATAATCTCGGACAACGGTTCACATTCTCGGAGCAACACATGGCAAAAAAATATTTCGGCACGGACGGCGTGCGCGGCGAAGTCGGGCAGTTTCCGATTACGCCCGATTTTGTATTGAAACTCGGCTATGCGGCGGGGCAGGTGCTGGTGCAGCACGACACCGACCAGAAACCGACTGTTTTAATCGGCAAGGATACGCGGATTTCCGGCTATATGCTGGAGGCCGCTTTGGTGGCGGGTTTTACCGCCGCAGGTGTCAACGTTATCCAAACCGGTCCGCTGCCTACGCCCGGCGTGGCTTATCTGACCCGTGCGCTGCGTTTATCCGCCGGTGTGATGATTTCCGCGTCGCACAATGCCTATTCCGACAACGGCATTAAATTCTTTGCCGAGGGCGGCGTGAAGCTTTCCGATGAAATCGAGTTGGAAATCGAAGCCAAAATCGACGAAGAAATGAAAACCCAGCCTTCTGCACGCCTCGGGCGCGCACGCCGCATCAGTGGTGCGGACGACCGCTATATCGAATTTTGCAAATCCACCTTTCCCAGCCATTCCGACCTTCGGGGTTTGAAGTTGGTTATCGATACCGCCAACGGCGCGGCTTACAGCGTCGCACCCAAAGTGTTTCACGAACTGGGCGCACAAGTCGTCAGCATCGGCAACGAACCTAACGGCTACAATATCAATGAAAAATGCGGCGCAACCCATACCAAAACCCTCCAAGCCGCCGTGTTGCAAAACGAGGCAGACTACGGCATCGCGCTGGACGGCGACGGCGACCGCCTGATGATGGTCGATAAAAACGGGCAGGTTTACGACGGCGACAGCCTGATTTACGTCATCGCCAAAGCCCGCGCCCGAGAAGGTATCAACATCGGCGGCGTGGTCGGCACGGTCATGACCAATATGGCGATGGAAATCGCCCTGAAAGAGCAGGGCGTCGATTTCTGCCGCGCCAAAGTCGGCGACCGCTATGTGTTGGAACAGCTGAACCAACGCGGCTGGCTCATCGGCGGCGAAGCCAGCGGCCATATTTTGTGCATGGACAAACACAACACCGGCGACGGCATTATTTCCGCGCTGCAAGTTTTGGCGGCGCTGAAAACGCTGAACCAAGACCTCGCCACCGTTTGCGCCGACTGGCAGCCGTATCCGCAAACTATGATTAACGTGCGCATCCAAAAAGGTCAGAAATGGCAGGAAGCTTCGAAAGACGTGTTGGCCGAAGTGGAAAAAGAACTCGAAGGCAAAGGGCGTGTCGTGTTGCGCGCTTCGGGAACCGAACCCGTCGTGCGAGTGATGGTTGAGGCGCGTCAGGCCGATTGGGCGCGCGAAGGGGCGGAACGTATTGCTTCCGCCATCGGCAGCCTTTAGGCAAAATCAGGAAAAACCGTTTTCAGAACCGGCCGGTTTTCTGTTTAAATGCCGTCTGAACATGCGGAGGATGCGCGAATCTGCCTTTTTTCCGCTTTCAGACGGCATAATCTTTGATAGAATGCCTGCTTCATGTAGAAAATGTTTCGGTTTGTTCTGACTTTTTATCTCCGACAATGGAATATCCGCCATGTTTGCTTTTTTAGAAGCCTTTTTTGTCGAATACGGTTATGCGGCTGTTTTTTTTGTATTGGTCATTTGCGGTTTCGGCGTGCCGATTCCCGAGGATTTGACCTTAGTAACAGGCGGCGTGATTTCGGGTATGGGTTATACCAATCCGCATATTATGTTTGCAGTCGGTATGCTCGGCGTATTGGTCGGGGACGGCATCATGTTCGCCGCCGGACGAATTTGGGGGCAGAAAATCCTAAGGTTCAAACCTATTGCGCGTATCATGACGCCGAAACGTTATGAGCAGGTTCAGGAAAAATTCGACAAATACGGTAACTGGGTCTTATTTGTCGCCCGTTTCCTGCCCGGTTTGAGAACGGCCGTATTTGTTACAGCCGGTATCAGCCGCAAGGTTTCATACTTGCGTTTTATCATTATGGATGGACTGGCTGCACTGATTTCCGTCCCTATTTGGATTTATCTGGGCGAATACGGTGCGCACAACATCGATTGGCTGATGGCGAAAATGCACAGCCTGCAATCGGGTATTTTTGTTATCTTGGGTATAGGTGCGGCCGTTGTCGCTTGGATTTGGTGGAAAAAACGCCAACGCATTCAGTTTTACCGCAGCAAATTGAAAGAAAAGCGGGCGCAGCGCAAAGCCGCCAAGGCGGCCAAAAAAGCCGCGCGGAACAGGCAATAAGGCAGGGCCGCCGGTATTCGGCGGCTGCCGCGCCTTTTTGAGTTTGCCGGTTTTCAAATGCAAATCGCCGGGAAGGAGGAATATCGGCAGCTTCGGTGTTTTTTCATTTCAATGCCGTCTGAAAGCCGCTTCCGCCGCCAAATTGCCGGACGGTGCGAAATATAGTTAAATAAGCCGCATCATTAATGTTCAGACGGTACGACAACGCTATGAAACAAAAAATCTTCGTCCTCTACACGGGCGGCACAATCGGTATGACCCAAAGCAGCGAAGGCCTGCGCCCCGATACCGCGCTGGTCAGCCAAGCCCTTTCCCCTTTTTCAGACGGCCTCGACTTCGAGTGGCACGTCTGCAATCCCTTGATTGATTCCTCTTCCGTTACGCTGCAACACTGGTGCGATTGGCCGGACATCATCGCCGCCAAACTCTCTTCATGCAACGGTATCCTGATACTGCACGGCACGGACAGCATGGCGTACACCGCCAATCTCCTCTCGCTCGCCCTGCAAGGTTTGGACAAACCGATCGTCCTGACCGGTTCGCAATGGCCTTACGCCGCCGAAAATAGCGATGCCCCGCGCAACCTCTCCACCGCCGTCGCCGCCTTCAGCCTCAAGCTCAAACAAACCGTCATCGCGTTTGACGGCAAACTGTATCCCGCCGTCGGCAGCAGCAAAGTCAGCACCGAAACCGCTGCAGGCTTCGACAATCCGCATTTCGGCGCACTTGCCGAATGGGACGAAACCCGGGGTTGGCACAATCTCCGTATTCCGTCCCAAGACGTAGCAGCCGTTTCAGACGGCCTCGAAATCCGCTATCCCGATCCGCAGGCGAAAATCGCCGTCCGTACGCTTATCCCCGGTTTTGCCGTCCAAGAACTTGCGGACGGACTCGGACAGCTTCCCGCCCAAGCCCTTATCCTGCAAAGCTACGGACACGGCAACACGCCCGCAGACGAAGGTTTCATCCGCGCCGTGCAAGACTTTACGCGGCAAGGCAAATTGTTGCTCAACATCAGCCAAGTCCGACAAGGCAGAACTGCTGCCGTTTACGCGCAAGGCAACGCGTTCCGCAACTCGGGCATCATCAACGGCGGCAAATGCAACCTCGAAACCGCCACCGCGCTTATGACCCTCGCCGTATCGCAAGGCTGGGGCGCGGAAGATGTTCACAAAGAATTGGTAAGGCTGAAGTTAGTGTGAAATCGATGAACCTCACCGACACCCATTGTCATCTTGCCGATCCCGCCTTACGCGAAAACCTGCCGCACATCCTGACCGCTGCGCGGAAAGTTGGGGTGAAGCGGTTTATCGTTCCCGCCACCTGTCCGCAGGATTGGCAAAGCGTGGCGGAACTGTCGGAAATGCCGTCCGAACACGGTCAAATCCATATCGCGCTCGGCATCCATCCTTGGTTTTCAGAAGACGTTTCCGAACCGGATTTCCGGCATTTGGAACAAGCATTGAAAGCGCGTCCGACGGCATGGGTCGGCGAAATCGGCTTGGACTTTTACGATAAAACCCAAACGCCGCAGCAGCGCGAACGGCAAATCCAAGTTTTCAGCCACCAGCTTGCCATCGCGCAAACCCTGCGCCGCCGCGTGATTATCCATAATCTCAAAGCCACCGCCGACATCGCCGCCGCCGTCAAACAGACAGGCTTTGCCCAAGGCGGCATTGTCCACGCCTTCTCCGGCAGCGCGGAAGAAGCACGCATGTTGACGAAATTGGGTTTCAAAATCGGTATCGGTTCGCTGCTGCTCAACCCGAACGCCCGCAAAATACGCGAAACCCTCAAAACCCTGAATGACACCGATTTCGTCTTGGAAACCGACAGCCCGTTTATGCTGAAAAAAGAGATTAATACGCCTGCCAATATTCCGGGTATTGCAAAGATTGCTGCGGAAATCCGCGGAACCTGTGTAGAAGAGGTTGCCAAGGTAACGGAGCGCAATGCCGATGCCCTGTTGGGACGGTAGGTTATCCATCTAAGATTATCTTTTTGAATATCCGGAAAACCTATTATAATAATCCAGTGTTGATGCCGTCTGAACATTCAGGCGGCGTTTGTTATGGAAGAATTATGAAGCCGTCTATCTTAGAAAAACTGCAACAACTCGGCGACCGGTTGGAAGAAGTTACCCACCTTTTAGGGCAACCCGAAGCCACGGCAGATATGGACAACTACCGCAAGCTCACGCGCGAACACGCTGAACTGACCCCCGTCGTCGAAGTGTTCCAAAACTATCGGCTTGCCCAAAGCGACTTGGCAGATGCCGAAGAAATGCTGTCCGATCCCGAAATGAAAGACTTTGCCGCCGAAGAAATCGAAGCGGCAAAAGCCAAAATCAACACGCTCGATACCGAACTGCAAAAACTGCTGCTGCCCAAAGATGCCGACGACGACAAAAACATCTTTATTGAAATACGCGCCGGCACGGGCGGCGACGAAGCCGCGCTGTTTGCCGGCGATTTGCTGCGTATGTACAGCCGCTACGCCGAGCGCAACCGCTGGCAGGTTGAAATCGTTTCCGCTAACGAAAGCGAATTGGGCGGCTATAAAGAAGTCATCGCCCGTATTGTCGGACTCGGGGCGTACAGCCGTTTGAAATTTGAATCGGGCGGACACCGTGTGCAGCGCGTCCCCGCCACCGAAAGCCAAGGCCGCATCCACACCTCCGCCTGTACCGTCGCCGTCATGCCCGAAGCGGACGAACTGGAAGACATCGAGTTGAACCCCGCCGACCTGCGCATCGACACCTTCCGCGCATCCGGCGCGGGCGGTCAGCACATCAATAAAACCGACTCCGCCGTCCGCATCACCCACCTGCCGACAGGCATGGTGGTCGAGTGCCAAGACGGTCGCAGCCAACACGCCAACAAAGCGCAGGCGATGAAAGTCCTCGCCGCCCGCCTGAACGACGCGCAAAAACGCGAAGCCCAAGCCAAAGAAGCCGCCGAGCGCAAATCCCTCATCGGCAGCGGCGACCGCAGCGAGCGCATCCGCACCTACAACTATCCCCAAGGCCGCGTGACCGACCACCGCATCAACCTCACCCTGCACAAGCTGGATTTCGTGATGGACGGCGATTTGGCAGAAATCACCGATGCCCTGATTGCCGAACATCAGGCCGAGCTTTTGGCGGCGATGGGCGATTGAGTTTTGTGTCCGGATAAAAAACGGTGTTTGAACAAGGGGACGGTTTTGTCTGTTTGCAAGGGTAAGACGGTTTCATTGGTTCAAATGGCGGACTGTTTTGCCGGATAAAACAAAACCGTACCGGCGGCATATGGCGGACAGCCTGAAAAATGCCGTCTGAAAAAGAAATGCTTTTTCAGACGGCATTTTTCCGCCAATCGGATGATAAGCGGAAGGGATGTGCCTGCATATTCCCGGTTTTTTTGTTCGGGAATAAGGAAAAAAAGGGGATTTGAACGCGCGCCTCTTTCGGAAGCATAAGGCGCAAACGGCGTTCAGACGGCATTTTGACGTTCCGGGCGGTCGGGCAGGGTGCGCCTACGGCGCAAAACCGCGAAAACAAGCCGCCGGCTTTGCCCGAATCCAGTGTATGATGCCGTTTTCGACAACGGACAAGGGATAGGAATCCGGATGAAGATTGCGATTTACGGTACGAAAAGCTATGACCGCGAACATTTTACCCGCGCCAACAGGCATTTCGGCTTCGAGCTGGAGTTTTTTGATTTTATGCTGGATGTAAAAACGGCGAAAATGGCAGAAGGTGCGGAAGCGGTCTGTATTTTTGTAAACGACGACGGCAGCCGGCCCGTGTTGGAAAAATTGGCGCAAATTGGCGTGAAAACTGTGGCGTTGCGTTGTGCCGGCTTCAATAATGTGGATTTGAAGGCGGCTGAAGAATTGGGCTTGAAAGTCGTGCGCGTTCCCGCCTATTCGCCCGAATCGGTTGCAGAACATACCGTGGGGCTGATGCTGACCTTGAACCGCCATATCCACAAAGCCTACCAGCGTACCCGCGATGCCAATTTTTCTTTGGAAGGGCTGACCGGTTTCAATATGTACGGCAAAACGGCGGGCGTTATCGGCACGGGGAAAATCGGTATCGCAACGATGCGGATTTTAAAGGGTTTCGGTATGAACCTGCTGGCTTACGATCCGTTTTGCAATCCCGAAGTGGAAAAACTCGGCGGCAAATATGTGGATTTGGACGAGCTGTATGCCCGATCGGACATCATCACGCTGCATTGCCCCGCCACTCCGGAGAACCACTATATGCTGAACGAAGCGGCGTTTGCCAAGATGAAGGACGGCGTGATGATCATCAACACCAGCCGGGGCGGGCTGATTGACAGTGCCGCCGCCATCGAGGCGTTGAAGTGTCGGAAAATCGGCGCATTGGGTATGGACGTGTATGAAAATGAACGCGAATTGTTTTTTGAAGACAAATCCAACGACGTGATTACCGACGACGTGTTCCGCCGGCTGTCGTCCTGCCATAACGTGCTGTTTACCGGACATCAGGCATTTTTGACGGAAGAGGCGTTGGGTAATATTTCGGAAGTTACGTTGTCCAATATCCGCGAGGTCGGACAGACCGGCGATTGCGGCAATGCGGTTTGTGCCGACGGCTGACGTGTTTTAAGAGTTTAAAGGAAATGCCGTCTGAACCAAGTTTCAGACGGCATTTATGTTCAGGGTTAAGGCTTATTTCACTTCCAACTTGGCAACACCGCCCATATACGGTTGCAGTGCGGCTGGGATATTGATACTGCCGTCGGCGTTTTGATGGTTTTCCAATACGGCGACCAGCGTTCTGCCGACTGCCAAACCGGAGCCGTTCAAGGTATGTACCAAGCGGTTTTTGCCGTTTTCGTCTTTGAAACGCGCCTTCATGCGGCGTGCTTGGAAATCTTCGCAGTTGGAGCAGCTTGAGATTTCGCGGTAGGTATTTTGCGCCGGTACCCAAACTTCCAAGTCATAGGTTTTGGTTGCGCCGAAGCCCATGTCGCCGGTACACAGGGTAATCACGCGGTAGGGCAGTTCCAAAGCCTTTAGGATGTTTTCGGCATGGCCGACCATTTCTTCCAGCACTTCGTATGATTTTTCGGGATGAACGATTTGTACCATTTCCACTTTGTCGAACTGGTGTTGGCGGATTAGGCCGCGTGTGTCTTTGCCGTATGATCCCGCTTCACTGCGGAAACAGGGCGAATGCGCGGTTAGTTTCAGCGGCAGTTCGCTTTCGGACACAATGCTGTCGGCAACGGTATTGGTCAGGGTAACTTCAGCTGTCGGAATCAGATATTGCGTGGTTTTGGTTTCATCACCGCCACGGGTAACGTGGAACAGATCTTCCGCAAACTTCGGCAGCTGGCCCGTGCCTTGCAGCGTCGTATCGTCAACGATATAAGGCGTGTAATGCTCGGTGTAGCCGTGTTTCAGCGTGTGCGTATCGAGCATGAATTGCGCCAGCGCGCGGTGCAGACGGGCGATTTGTCCGCGCATCACGGTAAATCGTGCGCCGGAGAGTTTTGTGCCGCCTTCGAAATCCAAACCCAAAGGTTCGCCCAAATCGACATGGTCTTTGATTTCAAAGTCAAATTCGCGCGGCGTGCCGACTTTGCGGACTTCGACGTTTTCGGTTTCGTCTTTACCGGCAGGTACGCTTTCGTGCGGCAGGTTCGGAATGCTCAACAGCCATGCGTCCAGTTCCTTTTGCACGGCTTCCAAATCGGCGGCGGCCTGTTCCAAATCGGTTTTGATTCGGGCGACTTGATCCATCGCCGCCTGCGCTTCTTCGTGTTTGCCCTGACCTTTCAGTGCGCCGATTTTCTTGGAAAGGCTGTTGCGCGCGGCTTGTAGTTCTTCGGTTTTCACTTGGACGGCTTTTCGCTGTTCTTCCAGCGCATTAAAACGCGCGGTATCGAATTCATAACCGCGTGCGGCCAAGCGTTCCGCCACAGCGGCGGTGTTGCTGCGGAGCAATTGGATGTCTAACATTTTCTGATTCCCGAATAATTTGAAACACATTATTGTAAACCAAATTCAAGATATTTTCCCAAATCCCCCCGTGTTTCGGCACGCGTACCACCATGCCGTCTGATTTGTCAAAACCGTCCGATTTGTGGGAAAATCCAAAGATTAAATTTAACGGAGGGCGACACCGTGTTGGACAGAGAAGGCTATCGCCCCAATGTCGGTATCATCTTAATCAACAACCGCAACGAGGTCTTTTGGGGTAAGCGTGTACGCGAACATTCTTGGCAGTTTCCGCAAGGCGGCATCAAGCCGGGCGAAAGCCCTGAGACCGCCATGTACCGCGAGTTGTACGAAGAAGTCGGCCTGCTGCCGCAACATGTCAAAATTATCGGCCGCACGCGCGACTGGCTGCGCTATGACGTGCCCAGCCACTGGGTGCGCCGCGAATGGCGCGGTTCGTATCGTGGGCAGAAGCAGATTTGGTATCTTTTGCGCCTGACCGGCCGGGATTGCGATGTCAACCTGCGCGCCACCCGCCACCCCGAATTTGACGGCTGGCGTTGGCACCAATATTGGGCTCCCGTTGACGAAGTGATTGATTTCAAACGAGACGTTTACTTGGGGGCATTGGAAGAACTCTCTTCCCGCTTTCTGCGCGGTATGGAAAGTTATGGAGACTTTGCCGCCCGCCAACCTTCCGGCAACCGGTAAAACAACGGAACGCAACGCTTTCAGGTCGTCTGAAAGCGTTGTTTTTCTTACTTTCAGATTATTCCTATGGCTAAAAACAACCAATACAGCGAATCCAGCATTACCGTCCTCAAAGGCTTGGAGCCGGTCAAAGAACGTCCAGGCATGTACACCCGCACCGACAGCCCGACCCACATCTGCCAAGAAGTCATCGACAACGCGGCGGACGAGGCGTTGGGCGGTTTCGCTACGGCAATCGACGTGCAAATTCATGAAGACGGTTCGCTTTCCGTGCGCGACAACGGTCGCGGCATTCCCGTCGGTTTGCACCCTGAAGAAGGCGTACCCGTGGTCGAACTCGTATTCACCCGTCTGCACGCAGGCGGCAAGTTCAACAAAAAAGACGGCGGCAGTGCGTATGCCTTTTCAGGCGGCCTGCACGGCGTGGGCGTATCCGTCACCAACGCCCTTTCCACCCGCCTTGAGGTGACCGTCAAACGCGAAGGCAAAATCCACCGCATCGTGTTTGCCGGCGGCGACGTGGTCGAACCGTTGGCAGAAGTGGGCAAATGCTCCGTCAAAGACAGCGGCACCGAAGTGCGCGTCTGGCCGGACGGCAAATATTTTGAAAGCCCGAATTACAGCATCCCCGAACTTGAACGCCTGCTGCGCGCCAAAGCCGTGCTGCTGCCGGGCGTGCGCGTTTCCCTGACCCGTCCGGTCAAAGGCGGAAACGAAGCGCACACCCAAACCTGGCACTACCCGGACGGTCTGAAAAGCTATCTGACCGACCTGATTGCCGATGCACAAGAAGCCGTGCCTATCTTCTCTTGCGAAAACTACATTTCAGACGGCCACAACGGCGATTTCAGTATCGGCGAAGGCGCGGCGTTTGCCCTGACTTGGCTGGAAGAAGGCTCGTGCGCCAACGAAAGCTATGTCAACCTGATTCCCACCCCGCTGGGCGGCACGCACGAAGCAGGCTTGAAACAAGCCGTGTTCAACGCCGTCAACAACTTCATCAATCTGCACAACCTCTTGCCGCGCGGCGTAAAAGTGCAAAGCGACGATGTGTTCGGCAAAACCGCCTTCGTCCTCTCCGCACGCGTCCTCGACCCTCAGTTCCAAGGTCAAACCAAAGACAAGCTGACCAACCGCGATGCGCTGAAACTCGTCGCCGCCGTAGCGGGCGACCCTTTGGAATTGTGGCTGAACCAAAACGTGGACTTCGGCAAAAAAATCGCCGAACTCGCCATCCGTCAGGCACAGGCGCGGCTGCGTTCGGTTAAAAAAATCGAAAAGAAAAAAGGCAGCGGCGTCGCCGTCCTGCCCGGCAAACTGACCGACTGCGAAAGCGAAGACATCCGCGAAAACGAACTCTTCCTCGTCGAAGGCGACTCCGCCGGCGGTTCCGCCAAACTCGCCCGCGACAAAGCCACCCAAGCCATCCTGCCCCTGCGCGGCAAAGTGCTCAACAGCTTTGAAGTCCACCCAGACCAACTCTTCGGCAACGCCGAAATCCACGACATTTCCGTCGCCATTGGTGTCGATCCGCACGGCATCAACGACCATCCCGATTTAAGCGGCCTGCGCTACGGAAAAATCGCCATCCTGTCCGATGCCGACGTGGACGGCTCGCATATTCAAGTTTTGCTGCTGACCCTGTTCTACCGCCACTTCCCGAAACTGGTCGCTGACGGACACATCTACGTCGCCCAGCCGCCGCTGTTCCGCGTCGATGTCAACGCACAAGGCAAAAGCAAACCCGCCCGCAAATTCTACGCCCTCGACCAAAACGAACTCGACAGCATTTTGGAGCGGCTGCAAAAAGAAGGCGTCAAAGAAACCGCCTATTCCATCAGCCGCTTCAAAGGCTTGGGCGAGATGAACCCCGACCAGCTCAAAGACACCACCATGCACCCCGACACCCGCCGCCTGTTGCAGGTACAAATCCCCGAAGGCGCGGATGACGAAACACGCGACATCTTCGTCAAACTGATGGGCAAAGGCGAAGCCGCCGCCCGCCGCGCCTGGATGGAACGCGAAGGAGATACGGCGGAATTGGATATTTGAACCGTGGTTGCCGCATACGAAAAAATGCCGTCTGAAACCAAATCGGTTTTCAGACGGCATTTTGTTTGGGGATTTATTCTGCTGCGGAAGATTCGGCTGCTTCGGCTTCAACAGACGGCGTTTCGGCGGACTGCTGTTGCAAAGCCTGCTGCACGAAAGGATGGTTTTGCGCGATCGCCTGTTCTTCGGAGGTAACTTCGCCTTTGAAACGGTTGTTCAAATCGAAACGTTTGCCGCCGCGCGCCAAGGCTTTCAGATAACGCGGACGGCGGCAGTGGTTGGCGAGGACGCGTGCAATCAGTGCGGAATCGTATTGCGGCAAAGCGGCAATCAAATCCTGATCGATGCCGAGCGCCAACGGTTTGAAGCGTTTGAATACATCGTATTTGCCGTAGATGTGGTCGGCGATCATTTCGGTCTGTTTCTTTTTGCTCATAGTTTGGACGGCGGATTTCAGTGCCGCACCCAAAGCGGTTTCTTGTGTCATGTCGGTTGTGTTCCTCTAAACAGAACCGTGCGTCAAGGCTGCACGGCAATGCTTGATATTCTATTATAAAGTCTGTGTTTTGGCTAAATTTTTATTTGTTTGAAAGGGTAATGTCGGGCGTATTAACCTGAACGTCGGCATTTTGCGCACGATGGCGCAGGGCGTGGTCGATTAAAACCAATGCCAGCATAGCTTCGGCAATCGGCGCGGCGCGCAAGCCGACGCAGGGATCGTGCCTGCCGTGGGTGGCGAGTTCGACGGGGTTGCCGTAAATGTCGATGCTTCGGCGCGGAGTGGCGATGGAGCTGGTGGGTTTGATGGCGATATTGACGCAGATGTCTTGCCCGGTGCTGATGCCGCCGAGGATGCCGCCTGAGTGGTTGGACAGGAAGCCTTGCGGGGTCAGTTCGTCGCCGTGTTCGCTGCCGCGTTGCGTTACGCTGTCAAAACCTGCGCCGATTTCCACGCCTTTGACGGCGTTGATGCCCATCATCGCGTAGGCGATTTCGGCATCGAGGCGGTCGAAAACGGGTTCGCCCAAGCCGACAGGGACGTTAGACGCTTCAATATGCAGTTTCGCACCGACGGAATCCAAGGATTTGCGCACGCCGTCCATATAGTTTTCCAAGTCCTCAATTTGGCTTTGGTTGGCGGCAAAAAAAGGATTTTGGGAAATATATTCGCAGCCTTCAAACCGGATTTCTTTTTCGCCGACTTGGGTAACGTAGGCGGTGATTTCCGTGCCGAATTTTTCTTTCAGCCATTTTTTGGCGACGGCTCCGGCGGCAACGCGGGCGGCGGTTTCGCGGGCGGAACTCCTGCCGCCGCCCCGGTAGTCGCGCGTGCCGTATTTGTGCCAATAGGTATAGTCGGCATGGCCGGGACGGAAGCTGGTGGCGATGTTGCCGTAGTCTTTGCTGCGTTGGTCGGTATTGCGGATTAAGAGGGCGATGGGCGTGCCGGTGGTTTTGCCTTCGAATACGCCGGAGAGGATTTCGACTTGGTCGGCTTCGCGGCGTTGGGTAACGTGGCGGCTGGTGCCGGGTTTGCGCCGGTCGAGGTCGGCTTGGATGTCTGATTCGGTCAATGCCAGTCCGGGCGGGCAGCCGTCGATGATGCAGCCCAAACCCGCGCCGTGGCTTTCGCCGAACGTGGTCATGGTGAAGAGTTTTCCGAAAGTGTTGCCTGCCATATTTTCCCTCTGTCGGCGGTATGTTGGAGACGGCGGATTTTAGCATAAAAGCCGGAGGAAAACGGGTTATATGCCGGTAAAGGGGTTGCGTGTTTTGCAGTGAATCGGCTTATAATCCGGTCTGATTTTTCAGGATAGCGATATGAGCGACTACACGCAGCAGCTTCAAGATAAAAAAGACCGCCTTAAAACCCTTTTTGCAGGTTTGGATGTTCCCGAGTGGGAAGTGTACGAATCTCCGGACAAACACTACCGTATGCGTGCTGAGTTCCGTATTTGGCACGAAGGCGGGGAAATGTTTTACGCCATGTTTGAAAAAGGGCAGAAAGCCAGCAGCGCAAGCATGATACGCTGCGACCGTTTTGAAGCGGCTTCCGAGGCCGTCAACCGCCTCATGCCCGAGCTGATCGCCGCCGCGCAATCCCCCGAACTCAAAAAACGCTGGTATGCCGTCGAATTCCTCTCCACGCTCAGCGGGGAAATGCTGGTTACCATGATTTACCACAAAAGGCTTGATGATGAGTGGATACGGGCGGCGCAAGCGTTACAGCAACAGTTGGATATTTCCGTTATTGGACGGAGCAGGGGGCAGAAAATAGTCTTAAAACAGGACTATGTGACGGAAACTTTGAAGGTCGGCAACCGGGATTTCCGTTATCGGCAAATTGAAGGCGGTTTTACCCAACCCAATGCTGCCGTGTGTCAAAAAATGCTTGAATGGGCATGCGGTGCGGCAGAAGGGCTGGGTGGGGATTTGCTTGAACTATATTGTGGAAACGGCAACTTTACGCTTCCTTTATCTGAAAAGTTTGAACGTGTTTTGGCAACCGAAATCTCCAAAACCTCCGTCAGCGCGGCGCAATGGAATATCGAAGCCAACCGCATCGGCAACATCAAAATCACCCGTCTGTCTGCTGAAGAATTTACCGAAGCCTATACCGGAAAACGTGAGTTTAAACGCCTTAAGGATGGCGGTATTGCTTTGACGGATTACGCATTTTCCACTATTTTTGTTGATCCGCCGCGTGCCGGTATCGATGAGGAAACTTTGAAGCTGGTGTCGCAGTTTGACAACATCATCTACATTTCCTGTAATCCTGAAACGCTGCGCGCCAATTTGGATACCTTGGTGGAAACCCATACGGTTGAACGTGCCGCCCTGTTCGATCAATTTCCGTTTACGCACCATATTGAAAGCGGTGTGCTGTTGAAAAAGAAAATCCTTGGAAAAAGCAAGAGGTAAGGACTATGTACCGACACATCGAATACTATCCCGGCGACCCGATTTTGAGTTTGGTCGAAACCTTCAAAAACGACCCGCGCCCTGAAAAAGTCAATTTAAGCATAGGCATTTATTTCGACGACGAAGGCAAGATGCCTGTGTTGGAATCCGTGCGCCGTGCCGAAGCCGCCCGCGCCGCCGCGCCTGCGCCGTCGCCCTACCTGCCGATGGAAGGTTTGGATGCTTATCGCAGCGCGGTGCAGCATTTATTGTTCGGCAAAGACAACCCCGCGCTCGCACAAGGACGCATCGTTACTGTGCAAACCTTGGGCGGCTCGGGCGCGCTCAAAGTCGGAGCGGATTTCCTGCACCGCTGGTTTCCCGAAGCGCGCGCCTACGTCAGCGACCCGACTTGGGACAACCATCGCGGCATTTTTGAAGGCGCAGGTTTCGAAGTCGGCACTTACCCATATTACGACCCTGCTGCCGTCGGCGTGAAATTCGACGAAATGACCGCGTTTTTCAACACCCTGCCCGAACACAGCGTCTTAATCCTGCATCCCTGCTGCCACAACCCGACCGGCGCGGATATGTCGGAACGGCAATGGGACGAAGTGTTGCACATCATCAAAACGCGCAAACTGATTCCGTTTATGGACATTGCTTACCAAGGCTTCGGCGGCGATTTGGACAGCGATGCCTATGCCGTCCGCAAAGCTGTGGAAATGGATTTGCCGCTGTTCGTCAGCAATTCCTTCTCGAAAAACCTGTCGCTCTACGGCGAACGCGTCGGCGGTTTGAGCGTGGTTTGCCCGAATAAAGAAGAAGCGGAATTGGTGTTCGGACAACTCAAATTCACCGTCCGCCGCATCTACTCCAGCCCGCCCGCATACGGCGCGTATATCGCCGCCGATGTGATGAGCAGCCCCGAACTTTATGCTTTGTGGCAAAACGAAGTTTATATGATGCGCGACCGCATCCGTGCGATGCGGCAGAAACTTTATGATGTCTTAACTGCGCAAATCCCCGATCGCGATTTCACTTATTTCATCAAACAGCGCGGAATGTTCGGCTACACGGGGTTGAGCGTGGGGCAAGTCCGCAGGCTGCGCGACGAATTTGCCGTTTACCTGCTGGATTCCGGCAGGATGTGCGTCGCCGGACTGAATACATCAAATATCGCCTATGTCGCCGATGCGTTTGCCGAAGTGTTGAAATAAGAATTTGAAGTAAGTCAAAAGGCCGTCTGAAAAGTATTTATCTTTCAGACGGCCTCTTTATAATTGGCGCACCCAACAGGGATCGAACCTGTGACCTCCAGCTTCGGAAACTGACACTCTTCCAACTGAGCTATGGGTGCGGAAAACGTAAGGTTAACGTAAATTCTGCAAATTGGCAAAGGTTATCTTGCGCCGGCAGGCGGCGTATGGCGGCATAAGGGAAGTTTTCTTGGAGGTAATCCAGTATTTTCAACGGATTATTTGTTTTATACAGATACCGTTGGCAAATTTTTTCATATTTTCAATGATAGCGATTGGAAAGACCCTGTGAATTCAGTATAATCCAGCAAAATATTGTTAACTGCGTTTAACACACCAAACTATAATTTACAGCACAACCTAACCTGACGGCGAGGCCTACCAAATGAAACAACTCCGCGACAACAAAGCCCAAGGCTCTGCACTGTTTACCCTTGTGAGCGGTATCGTTATTGTTATTGCAGTCCTTTATTTCCTAATTAAGCTGGCGGGCAGCGGCTCGTTCGGCGATGTCGATGCCACTACGGAAGCGGCAACGCAGACCCGTATCCAGCCCGTCGGACAATTGACGATGGGCGACGGCATCCCCGTCGGCGAACGCCAAGGCGAACAGATTTTCGGCAAAATCTGTATCCAATGCCACGCAGCGGACAGCAATGTGCCGAACGCCCCGAAACTGGAGCACAACGGCGATTGGGCGCCGCGTATCGCACAAGGTTTTGATACCTTGTTCCAACACGCGCTGAACGGCTTTAACGCCATGCCTGCAAAAGGCGGTGCGGCAGATCTGACCGATCAGGAACTCAAACGGGCGATTACCTATATGGCGAATAAAAGCGGAGGTTCTTTCCCAAATCCTGATGAGGCTGCACCTGCCGACAATGCCGCTTCAGGAGCAGCTTCTGCTCCTGCCGATAGTGCAGCTCCGGCAGAAGCGAAGGCAGAAGACAAAGGTGCTGCCGCACCTGCAGCCGGTGCAGACGGCAAGAAAGTTTTTGAAGCAAGCTGTCAGGCGTGCCACGGCGGTTCGATTCCCGGTATTCCCGGCATAGGCAAAAAAGACGATTGGGCACCGCGTATCAAAAAAGGCAAAGAAACCTTGCACAAACATGCCCTTGAAGGCTTTAACGCGATGCCGGCCAAAGGCGGTAATGCAGGTTTGAGCGATGACGAAGTCAAAGCGGCTGTTGACTATATGGCAAACCAATCCGGTGCGAAATTCTAAATTCGGATTAAATTAAAAAACGGGGCAGGTATCTGCTCCGTTTTTTTATGGGAATTTATTTGTTCGTCCATGTGGAAATGACATCAAAGGGTGTGAATAGGCTTTTCATCTTTGAAATCTGTCTGCCCGATCGGATGAATAAAAAGTAGGATGATAAAAAAGCTGATGTATGGATACTGGTTTAACCCATTTGTTTTGAAGTTATAGTCGAGATACGTGTATCGGTGCAACCGGTCTGCCGTTGACGAAAATGCCGTCTGAAAATGTTTCAGACGGCATTTGTCTTCGGGGTTTCAACGGTCAGTCTTCATAATTTTCCATCGGTGGGCAGCTGCACACGAGGTTGCGGTCGCCGTACACGTCGTCCACGCGGTTGACGCTCGGCCAGAATTTGTGTTCGCGGACGAACGGCAACGGGAAGACGGCTTCTTCACGGGAGTACGGATGTGCCCATTCGCCGGTTATATCTGCGGCGGTGTGCGGCGCGTTGACCAGCGGATTGTCCTCTTTCGGCCATTCGCCGCGCCCGACTTTCAGCACTTCCTGTTTGATTTGTTTCAGGGCGGCGATGAAGCGGTCGAGTTCGGCTTTGCTTTCGCTCTCGGTCGGTTCGATCATCAGCGTACCGGCAACAGGGAAGGAAACCGTCGGCGCGTGGAAGCCGTAGTCCATCAGGCGTTTGGCGATGTCGGTTTCGGTGATGCCGCTTTCGGCTTTGAGCGGACGCAAATCAACAATACATTCGTGCGCGACACGGCCGTTTTTGCCTGTATACAGAATCGGATAGTCTTCGCTCAAGCGTTTAGCGACGTAGTTGGCGTTGAGCAATGCCCAGCGTGTTGCCTGCTCCATGCCTTGTTTGCCCATCATGGTCAGGTACATCCAAGTAATCGGCAGGATGGATGCAGAACCATATGCTGCGGCAGCCACGGCAGTTTGATCGGCACTGGCGTTGTGCATATCGGTTACCACATGGCCTGGTGCGAACGGAGCCAAATGGGCTTTCAAGCCAATCGGACCCATGCCCGGGCCGCCGCCGCCGTGGGGGATGCAGAAGGTTTTGTGCAGGTTCATGTGCAACACGTCCGCGCCGACTTCTGCGGGCTGCATGATGCCGATTTGGGCGTTGAGGTTGGCGCCGTCCATGTAAACCTGTCCGCCGTTTTCGTGGATGATGCGGCAGATGTCGCGGATGCCTTCTTCGTACACGCCGTGGGTGGACGGATAGGTAATCATGATGGCGGACAAAGCGTCGCGGTGTTGTTCGGCTTTGGCTTTCAAATCGTCGATGTTGACGTTGCCGTGTTCGTCGGTATCGACGACGACGACTTTCAAACCGAGCATGGCGGCGGTGGCGGGGTTGGTACCGTGGGCGGATTTGGGAATCAGACAGATGTTGCGCTGCGCTTCGCCTTGCGCTTCCTGATAGCGGCGGATGGAGAGCATACCGCTGTATTCGCCCTGCGCACCGGAGTTGGGCTGGAAGGAAATCGCGTCAAAGCCGGTGATGGCTTTCAGGCTGTTTTCCATGTCGGCAAGCAATTCGCGGTAGCCGGCGGTTTGCGCTTCGGGAGCGTAAGGGTGGATGTCGGAGAACTCCGCCCAAGTAATCGGCAACATTTCCGCAGTGGCATTGAGTTTCATGGTGCAACTGCCCAGCGAAATCATACTGCGGTTCATCGCCAAGTCGCGGTCTTCGAGTTTTTTCAGATAGCGCAACATTTCGTGTTCGGTGTGGTAACGGTTGAACACGGGATGTTGCAGAATGTCGTCCTGACGCAGCAGTTCGGCGTTCAGACGGCCTTTGACATCATCGGCAAATGCGAACGTATCCTTGCCGGTAAACGCGCGATACAAATCGACCAAATCTTCGTATGCCGACGTTTCATGGAATGCAGCCGCAACTTGAGTATCGTTGACGCGGCGCAGGTTGTAACCCGATTCCAGAGCAGCGGCAAACACTTGGTCTGCTTTCTCTTTGCTGCCGAAATCGACGGTAACGGTATCGAAGAAGACTTCGTGAACCACTTTAATGCCGTCTGAAACCAGCGCGTCAGCAAAGGCAGAAGCCAGCGCGTGAATGCGGTTGGCAATGCGTTTCACGCCTTCAGGACCGTGGTAAACGGCATACATACCGGCCAAGTTCGCCAGCAATGCTTGTGCGGTACAAATATTGGATGTCGCTTTTTCGCGGCGGATGTGTTGCTCGCGGGTGGACAAAGCCATGCGCAAGGCAGGTTTGCCCGATGCGTCTTTGGATACGCCGATGATGCGGCCCGGAGCGGAACGTTTGAACTCGTCTTTAAACGCGAAATAAGCAGCGTGCGGACCACCGAAGCCCATCGGCACGCCGAAGCGTTGGGTGTTGCCCAAAGCAATGTCTGCACCCAATTCAGCCGGAGACTTCAGCAAAACCAAGCTCATGATGTCGGCGGCAACGGCCACGATTGTACCTTTGGCTTTCAGACGGCCGATAACGCCCTGCAAGTCTTGCACATCGCCGTCTTTGCCGACGTATTGGAGCAGCGCGCCGAAGTATTCGCCTTCATCCGCTTGGGCAAAATCGCCGACCACCAGTTCAAAGCCGAAATATTTGGCGCGGGTTTTCATCACGTCCAAAGTTTGCGGATACACGCGTGCATCCACAAAGAAACGCTCGGATTTCACTTTGCCCACGCGGTGCGCCATCGCCATTGCTTCAGCGGCGGCAGTTGCTTCGTCCAGCAAAGACGCGCCTGCCACAGGGAAACCGGTCAAATCGATACACACTTGTTGGAAGTTCAACAAAGCTTCCAAACGACCTTGGGCAATTTCCGCCTGATACGGGGTGTAGGCGGTATACCAACCCGGATTTTCCAATACGTTGCGCAAAATCACATTCGGCACGCGGGTCGGGTAATAGCCCAAACCGATATAGGACTTGTTGATCACGTTTTTCGATGCAATGCCTTTCAATTTTGCCAACGCGTCCGCCTCGGTCAACGCTTCGGGCAAATCGAGTTTGGACGGCATACGGATGCTTTGCGGCACGGTATTGCCGACAAATTCGTCCATGCTCTTCTCGCCGAGCACTTCCAAAAGCGCAGCCTCATCGCCAAAGCTCAAATGGCGCGCGGCAAATTCGTTCGGGTTGAACAATTCAGATAGTTTCATTTCTACTCCTTCGGGTTTGTAGGGCTGCCATCAGGCAGAATTTTTAGACATCGGATGATTCGGGCAAGGGTAGCACAAAAGACGGGATAATGGCGGACAATGCGCCAGAATGCAGCAGGTCAGGACAAGCAGCGCCACAAGCGGCAGCGATAAGGGAAAGCCGCCGACCAAAACCATGAAACCTGCAGGTACCAGCCAAGCCAAGGGATGCGCCGGAAGCGGAAAAACAATATTGAGCAGAACCAAAATCACGACAAACAGCGGCAGCACCGCCATCAGGTTGGCACGCCTGTATATTGCGTACGGGTCGGATGCTTCTTCAGGTTTGCAATATTCCATGATTTCAGCCTGTCCGGGCTTTATCCACAGCAGGCTCGGACGGTCGGTCATGCCGTCTGAACCGGCAGACCGTCTTTTTCAAAAAATGCCATACCGCTGCAACTTCATGCGGCTGTATGGCGTAGGTTTTGCACTTCAGACGGCATATGCGTCCCGAAGCAGTTTGGTGTCCCAGTCGGTTCATGATTATATAAACAACTTGGGTGCGGATAAACCTTTGTTTATCTAAACCCCTGTTTCCTCAAAAATTGATTCAAATCTTCGGCAAATTTCCGATAGCCTTTGCCGTTGGCGTGGATTTGGTCGGATTTCAGATTATTATCGCCCAAAATTTCCGCCCACGCGCCGCCGAACAGCGGAATGCCGTATTCCTCGGACAAATCCTCATACAGCGGATGGTCGCTCAAATGCCCGAACAACGCGCCCAGTGTGATGTGCGGCACGCCGACGAGGACGGTGGGGATGTTTTCCTTTTGCACGGTTTCGATGATTTTCGCGATATTGGCGCGGGTCTGCTCCTCGGGAACTTTGTGCAGAAAGTCGTTGCCGCCTATGCCGACAATCACAAGCTTGGGTTTGCGTGCCAACAGCGCGGGCAGGCGCGACAGGGCTTGGGCGGATGTATCGCCCGATACGCCGCCGTTGACAATATTCCAACCCGTCAGTTTTTGCAGTTGCGCGGGGTAGGATTCGCCGGGGTTTGCGCCGTAGCCGAAGGTAAGCGAATCGCCCAAGGCAAGCACGGTGCTTCCTTCGGGAATTTTGGCGTGGGTTCGGGCGGATTTTCTGCCGCAGGCGGTAAGAAGCAACGCGCCTGCGCCAAGGAGGAAGATTCTTCTGTTCATTGGTTTTTCAGACGGCATCGAGCCATTTCGGTTGGTATTTCAGGGTTTTACGGTAAATAGGACAGCTTTCGGCGTGCGCGCCTTTGAGGTAGCCGGTACTTATCAGAAATTCACCGACGATTTCGCCGCCAACAAATTTGAAATGTTTTTTAAAGAGTTTAACCCATTCGTCTTTGCTTCGCGGATGGTGCGCGTCGAGCCAGTTCTTGAACGAGCCGTATTCTTGTTGCAACGCTTGGATTTGCCGTGCATTGAAAATGGCGGCATCGATTTTCAGGCGGTTGCGGACGATGCCAGCATCGGTAAGCAGCCGTTCAATATCGGCTTCGCCAAATGCGGCGACCGTATCGATGTCGAAACCTTCAAATGCCGTCTGAAATGCCTGCCGCTTCTTCAGCATCAGCGTCCAGCTTAATCCTGCCTGATTGATTTCCAACACCAGCCGCTCAAACAATTCATTGTCGTCCTCAATCGGAAAACCGTATTGGGTGTCGTGGTAATGTTTGTTCGGGTTATCGGTGTTTTCGGGAAGTGAGGCGGCAAATTCGCAATAGTTCACGGTTTACTCGACCATCTGTTGCGCCGCCTGTTTCAGTCCCTGTTCGAGTGCGGCGGTCATCGCGGCGTAGCCGTCACCCTGCTGTTCGGTTTCGATATGGAAGGGTCTGTTCGTACCGTCGGGTAGGACGGCGTAGCCGCTGATGAGGGTTTTGCCCGTGTAACTGCCTTGGAATGCGTCGATATAGACCGTCCATTTTTCGGTACTGCCGCTGCGTGAGGCAGGAACAAAGATGCGTGTGCTGTCCAAACGGTTGAATGCATTGCTCAACGCCGCTTCGAGCATATCGTCCAAGGTGTCTGCCCAAACGTGGTTTTGTGCGGTGTTGATGCGGTAGGGGTCGGTTTGATAGACCAGTCCGCCGCGTTTGAGCGGTTCGGCAAGACGGACTTCGACGGCGGTTTCGCCGCCTTGCGTTGCAGGACGGATGTACTGGCTGTCGGGCAGAACGAAATATTGTGTGCTTTGCGCAGTACCGCAGGCGGCAAGCGTCAGGGCGGCGGCAATCGGGAAGAGGCGCATTATCGGCTTCCTTTCGGGATAGGGTCTTTGCTGCTGCTGTTGAAAATCAGCGCGTTGGGTTTTTCTTTCAAAGTATTAATCACGGGTTGAACGTCTTTTAAGGTTTTGTCCAAACTTTGCAGCGTATTTTGTACGTCGCCGTAGATAGGCGATTGAGGCGATACGCCTTGCAGGGTTTGACGCAATTCTTTCAGGGTTTGGTTCAACTCGTTAGGGATGTTTTGTGTCTGCGGTTTGCCAACCAGTTTGTCGATGGAGCTTAGGGCGGCATTGGCAGATTTAAGTGCGGACTTGAGCTCGGCAAGCGAACCGTTCAATTCGGCAACCGTCTTATCCAAAGGCAGTTTGTCGAACTTGTCCAGCAAATCCACCACTTTCGCCTGCAAATCGTCCAAACCGCCGCCCCGTGTGGCAATGACGGTATCGCCTGCATAAACGGTATGCGGTCGCAGCTTGGGCGAAGACGAAGGCTGATCGTTCAACTCAATCATTTTGCTGCCGGTCAGCAGGTTGTTGCTGGAGATGGTGGCGGTCAGGCCTTTGTTTAAAGCCGTCTGAAATTGTTGTTTCCAATGTTCTTTGCTTTGTTCGTCGGCATTGATTTCCAAACGGGAAGGCTCGATGCGGATGCGTACGGGAATCCAGCCGTTTTCAAATAAATGCAGGCTGTCGTTGCGGTCGAAATAAGGGACATCGGAAACCACGCCGACATTCAGCCCTTTGTACTCGACGGGCGAACCGACGGTCAGTCCGCGCACGGATTGTTTGAAAAACGCGGTGTAGTACAGCGAGCGGTCGTCAGGCAGGTTGGCGACTTCGCTGCGGCTGTCGTAAAGCGTGAAGCTGTCTTCGCTTTTAACGTTTTTACTGTTTTTGGTTTTCGGCGAATCAAATGAAATCGCGCCCGACAGCAGGGCAGGCAGAGGGGCGGAATTGAGTTTGATGCCGCTGCCTGTGGTTTCGATATTGATGCCGCTTTCCAGCCAAAAACGGCTGGCGGAATGAATCAGTTTGTCGTTGGGGCTTTGGATGAAGATGGTGTAATGCACGCTTTGGTCGGACGGGTCGAAATGCGCGCTTTCGACTTGCCCGACCATAAAGTTTTCATACAAAACAGGGCTGTTGACGTTGAGGATGCGGTCGTTTTTACCAATCAAATTCAAGCGCAGCCCGCTTTGCCCGATGGCGGTAACGGGCGGAATGTCCTGCACTTGGAACACGTCTTTTGCCTCGTCGCTTTTGCCGGGTGTAAAGGCGATGTACGAACCCGAAAGCAGCGTACCCAAACCGGTTACGCCGCTTTGGTCGATACGCGGCTTGACCACCCAAAACTGGGTATCGCTGCGGATGAGGCCGGATACGTCCGCATTGAGTTGGGCGGTTACTTCCACGCCTTTTTGGTCGTCGCGCAGTTTGATTCGGGTAACGCGTCCGACATCGATGCTCAATACTTTGATGACCGTATTGTTGACCTCAATGCCTTCCGCGCTGTCCATCAAGAGCGTAACCACAGGCCCCCTGTTGCGGATTTCCTTAATCCACAGCCAGCCACCGGCAATCAGCGCAATCAGCGGGACCAGCCAGACGGCAGAGAGGAAGGTGTTGTTTTTGCGGACGCGTGCTTGAGCGTGTCCGTTTGAAGGAGGGCTGTTGTCAGTCATATTTTTCCGTTTCGTTGAAAGCAATGCCGTCTGAAGCGCGTTTGTCCCAAAGCAGGCGCGGGTCGAAATAATAGGCGGACAGCATCGTCAGAATCACGACCAGGCAGAAATAGACTGCCGCACTGCCCGGAATGACGCGCGCGGCATAAGTGTGGAACGAACACATCAAAATAATAATCACAAAAATATCAATCATCGACCAGCGGCCGACCGCTTCGGTGATGCGGTAGAGGTGCGACAATTTCTTTGCGCCCGTTGGCAAAGCGAACCGTGCCGCCGCAATCAAAACCGCCATTGCCGCAATCTTCAGCACCGGCACCAAAATACTCGCGCTGAAAATAACCGCCGCAATCAGCCTGTCGCCCTCGTCCCACATATAAGCGATGCCGCTAAGGATGGTGTTGGCCTCCGTGGCGGCAGGATTGGACGAAATCATAATCGGCAGGATATTGGCAGGGAAATACAAAATAACCGCCGCCGTCAGAAACGCCGACGAAATACTCAGACTTTTCGGCCGTCGGCGGTACAGTTCCGCGCCGCACACCCCGCAGGGGGATTCGGCACTGTCGCGGAAATACAGGCAGCGGCTGCAACAGGTTTTGCCTTCTGATGCCGTCTGAACCGCATTATCCCCCGTCAGCTGCCCGATTTGAAAATACACCCAATGCTGGGGAACGGATACCGAAGTCCGAATCAGCATAACCGACAGCGCGAACATCAGATAAAACGCCGACCCGAAGCGAACCTCTGCCACAGACGAGAGCTTGATATACGCCACCAGAGTGGAAACAAAAAACACATCCACCATCATCGCCTGCCTCAAGCGCACCATCACACGCGTTGCCAAACGCAGCGCAGGATACACCCGTTTCCGTATCAGCGCGGCATAGACATACAGGCACAGCAGCAGAAACAGAACCGGCGCGCCGAAAGTCAGCACAAACATCACTTCGGCCAAAAAACCATAATCCTGAAACACCATCAGGCGTACCATTTCGGGCAGCGAAAGGACGGATGCCGCACCCGGTATCCCGACCTCGATATACGTCATACCGTAAGCAAACGCCATCAAAATCAGCGAAGCCGCCGCATAGGCGGGCGGGGCCGAAAAAGGATGCCTGCCCACCCTGAAGAGTTTGTGTCCGCAACTGGGACAGAACGCCGCCTCTCCACTGTCCAACCGAGGTACATCCGCGCGGCAGCTGCATTCCGGACAATCTACCGTATGCGGCGGCAGGGCTTCGTCGCGGCAGTTGCCGCGAAGGCTGTGGGGGATATTTTCGGCAAACGGCTTCATCGGGAAAGTGGCAAATATAAGTGGCGGCATTATAAAGGAAAAAAGGCGATACACCCAATCAGGATGTAAAACCGGCAGGTTCGGCAGTATGAACAAACCCTTGGTGTCCGGCAAAAATATTTTTTGAGCGGCTGTCCGCCGACTGCCGAACCCATTTGATAAAATCTCGATTCTGTAAAGAATAGTAAAATACCTGCTTAAAAACATCACGCAAATGATATTTTTTTCCAAAAATATGTGATAATAAATCTCGTTTATTATTTTTGTATGCGGTCAGGTACGGATTTTGCCCGCACCGCATCCTTATCCCTTACCGACAAAGGAAAAGCTATGAGCGAAACCGAAAATCAAGCCCTGACGTTTGCCAAACGCTTGAAAGCAGATACCACCACCGTTCACGACAGCGTAGACAATCTCGTTATGTCTGTCGAACCGTTTTCCAGCAAAGAAAACTACATCAAATTTTTGAAACTCCAATCCGTTTTCCACAAGGCGGTCGATCATATTTATAAAGATGCCGAATTAAACAAAGCCATTCCCGAGTTGGAATATATGGCGCGATACGATGCCGTAACGCAAGACCTTGCAGACTTGGGCGAAGAGCCTTACAAATTCGACAAAGAATTGCCACACGAAACCGGCAACAAAGCAATCGGCTGGCTTTATTGCGCCGAAGGATCCAATTTGGGCGCGGCGTTTTTGTTCAAACACGCCCAAAAACTCGATTACAACGGCGAACACGGCGCGCGCCACCTCGCTCCCCATCCCGACGGGCGCGGCAAACACTGGCGCGCCTTCGTCGAGCATCTGAACGCTTTGAACCTGACTCCCGAAGCCGAAGCGGAAGCCATCCAAGGCGCGCGCGAAGCCTTTGCATTCTACAAAGTCGTGTTGCGCGAAACCTTCGGCTTGGCAGCCGATGTCGAAGCCCCCGAAGGTATGATGCCGCACAGGCATTGATATATTTTACGGTTTCGCCTCGGCTCGTGAAGCGGAACCGTATTTTCTGCCGCGTATGACGGCATTTTTCAAACCATCAAATATAAATAATTATCATATTTTTTATTAAAAATATGCCATTAGGAGATAATTATGACGATTCCTTTCAAACCAAGCCTGCTTGCAATGGCATCCGTCCTTGCCCTTTCCGCCTGTATTTCAGGAGGAGGGGATGCGCCTGCGGTCAAATCCTCGGAAACACCGTCAAATAAAGTTGCCCCCCCCCACACTGATACGGGAAACCCTGCTACAGGTGCTGATACGGCAAGCCCCTCGGCAGGTGGGGATGGCGGGGATTCTAAAACAGAAATACCGCCTAAAGATACGCAAGGGGAAAGCGCACCGGCAGGCACTGATGGCGGAGTGCAAAATGATGCGCCCCAACATAATGATAATGCGCCGGCAAACGGCACATCCGACACGCAGCCTGAAAACAACCGTGATATGCCCGTCAGTGATGCAGGAAGGGCGGATGGCGGAGTGCAAAATGATGCGCCCCAACATAATGATAATGCGTCGGCAAACGGCACATCCGACACGCAGCCTGAAAACAACCGTGATATGCCCGTCAGTGCCGCCGGAGGGGCGGATGTCGGCAATCAAGATACCGATGCGCCGAAAAATGCGGAATCTCAAGATGGTACGGAAGGAAACGCTGTAAGCGAAGGCACAGGGATGCCGGCAAACCCTTCTTCTGAAAACGCCGAACATACTGAGGTTGCGACGAATACCGAAGGTGCAAACCCGCCGTCGGAAGCCGAAAATTCCGAAGGGGCGGGGCAAGACGGGATGCAGGCTGATGACGGCAGGCAGGATGCGAAAGAGGGATTGCAAGGCGATGACACGGCTGCTCATTCCCCCCAAGATCAAGACCAACCCCCCAAAAATGCTGCCGATAATCAACCTAAAACAGGCGTGTTTGGCGAGAAATATTTTGACGGTACGGGAGAAATCACGGCGTTGATGATTAGTGGGGAAACCATTGACTTAACGAAAGCTGATGAGCAAGTATCACGTAGGAATCACCCCAGTTTGATGAGTGATTTTGATAAGGTAATGGTTTCTCAAAACCAATATAAGCACCTGATTTATGGGGCGGCTAAATTAAAAGATGGCTCATATACTCTTTTCGTACAGGGTAAGCCGACAGAACAATTGCCGGTGGGTAATGCAACATACAATGGAAAGGTGCTGCATTTTAGGAAAGCATACGAAAACAATTGGTTTAATGATAGCGCATATCAAGCTGCAGGAACGTTTACGGCAAATGTTGATTTCTCACAGAAAACCGTAACAGGAAAAATTGATACCAAAGATCCTTCAGGTATGGGTACGCAAAACTTTACCGCGCAATTTGATGGAAATAACAGCTTTAAGGGAACGTGGCAGGCAAACGAAGAAGGAAAAGGCGATATTTCCGGAAGATTTTATGGTGAAGATGGCGCAGAAATGGCAGGCAGATACAGCTATAAAGATAACAATGAGCATAAGAGCGGCTTCGGCGTATTTGCAGGCAAAAAAGAAGCAAAAGCCCGTTGATATTTATCCTGTGTTTCACAGTCGGAAACAGTGGCGTTTTCTTCAGACAGGGCATCGGGCAACACCTTAATGTGTTGTCCCACCTGCAGAAGCAATCCTAATTGAACGATTATCTGTATTACCGATTTGATTTATAAACTATGCCGTCTGAAAAATGTTTCAGACGGCATTTTTTGATTGCCGATATGTTTAACGGACGATGACCACGCGGACGTGGAACGAGCCTGCCTGACAGTCGTATTGTCCGCCTTGCAGCGGCTGCTTGTCGAAATAGCTGAGGAAGCCGGTAACGCCGCGTCCGCAAGGGTGGCGGCAGATGCCGCATTGTGTTTATAATGCCGTGTCAGACGTTTGATTTATGGGAAAATAATGATGCTTACCAATCAGGAAGTAACCGGTGTCAAACTGGGATACCGCAAAGCCGTTTTACAAGAGCTGGCCCGGGATTTCGGGGGCAGTGTGCACAGTATCGTATTGGATGCGGTGGATGGTCATATAGAACGCTTGAAAGCCAAACAAGCCTACGATAAGCGGGCGATGCAGGCTTTTCAGGATTATCGGGAAACAGGATTGCATATTACGCTTAATGAGTTTGCAGACTGGGTGGACGGCTTGGGTGGCGATGAATTGAAGGATATGCCCGAATGCCGCAAGTAAAGCTGATAATTACACGCCCCGCTCAATCTGATTTGGTCAGGATTTATAATTTTTTGAATGATTTGGGTGCGGAACATCAGGCAAATACAGTGATGCGGCTGCTTAAAAATTCTTTTGTTTCTACACAAGGCAGCCCGAGTAATGGGAAACCTTATGATTTGTCGGTGGCGGGGGAAACTTTGCAAAATGTAAGGGAAGTAATCGTGCCTTATGGCAAAAGCGGTTATAGCTATTTGTTTTGGCACGATAAATCAGGTAAGCAAATATTGATTTTGACGGTGAGGCATTTCCGTGAAAATGCCTACCGCCTGAGCTTTCCTTTTTTATAACGGTATTTGGTTTGGCGGCTTTCACTTGTGCGGGGCAATGCGTTTCGGCTTTGTTGCGGCACGTTCGGATAAACCGCCTTCAAGAACATAACTGGACTGCCGCTTTGATTCCGTTCCGCAGGCGGGATGTTTGAACGGTGCAGATATGGAAGTATGGAGTGTCCCGATCTGAATCTGCCGCACAATAAGGCAAGGGGATTAAAAATGCCGTCTGAAAAATGTTTCAGACGGCATTTTTGGTCGCCGATATGTTAACGGACGACATTGGCGCGCATGACCACGCGGACGTGGAACGAGCCTGCCTGACAGTCGTATTGTCCTCCTTGCAGCGGTTGCTTGTCGAAGTAGCTGTGGAAGCCGGTAACACTGCGCCCGCCGAGTTTGCCGGCGGTCTGCTGGAATTTGCGGGCGGCATTGATTAGGGCGCGTTCGCAGGCCTCGGAGTCGGATTTGCCTACGCCGTTTGCTGCTTGCCGTGTAACCAGATTCCTGCCGTTTGCAACCGGCACGCCGCCGCCGCCGAAGCTGACGGGAATCCCGGATTCCAATACGCCGTCTGCAATGGCTGCATTTATTGCCGCCTGACCGTTGCTGCAACGGTAAATGATGTTTTTGCCGCTTCCTGCGGTGTCTCCGCGGATGACTTTGCATGATTCTCCGGCCGGTGTGCCGGCGGATGCCGTGTGTACGTTTTTAGGCGCGCGGCCGGATTGGCAGGCTGCCAGCATCAGGGCGGCGGCGGAGAGTATGAGGATTTTTTTCATGTCGGATGTCCTTGTTTGCTGTGGGAAATCATTAGCATTGTACCGTAAGATTCAACAAAATGCCGTCTGAAAACAGGTTTCAGACGGCATCGTGGCTTAGGGGTTCAATACGCGTGCGATGAGGGCTTTTTCTTTGCCTTGCATATTCGGGATTTTGACCTGAATACCGTTGCCGGGTGCGACATCGACAGGCTGGCCTTTACGGGTCATTTGTTCCAATTTGATGGTTTGGTTGCCGCTCGGGTGGATGATTTCGAGCGAATCGCCGACGGCAAAGCGGTTTTTGACTTCCACTGTTGCCCAGCCGTTTTCGTCGATTTCGGTAACGTGGCCGACGTATTGGCTTTGTTTGGCGGTGGAATGGCCGCTGAGGTAGTTTTGATAGTCTTGGGTTTGGTGGCGCTCGAGGAAGCCGCTGGTGTAGCCCCGGTTGGCGAGGCCTTCAAGTTCGCTCAACAGGCTGTAATCGAACGGACGACCTGCGACAGCATCATCAATCGCTTTGCGGTAGGACTGGGCGACGCGTGCAACATAATAGAGCGACTTGGTGCGGCCTTCGACTTTGAGGCTGTCCACGCCGATTTTGGCGAGTTTTTCGACCACTTCGATACCGCGCAGGTCTTTGGAATTCATGATGTAGGTGCCGTGTTCGTCTTCCATAATCGGCATCATCTCGCCCGGGCGGTTGGACTCTTCAATCAGGAAAACTTTGTCGGCATAGGGATGGCGTTTTTGACCGTTGATGCCTTCAAAGTTTTGGTTGGCTTCTTCTTGGGATTTTTCAAAGTTGAAGCCTTGCAGAAGTTGGGCATCGCCCGCATCGCTTTCCGTGGCGTTGTGGACTTTGTAGTCCCAACGGCAGGAGTTGGTGCAAGTGCCTTGGTTGGGGTCGCGGTGGTTGAAGTAGCCAGAGAGCAGGCAACGGCCGGAGTAGGCGATGCACAATGCGCCGTGAATGAAGACTTCGAGTTCGATGTCGGGACATTCTTGGCGGATTTCGGCGATTTCTTCCATGCTCAATTCGCGCGACAGGATGATGCGTTCGACACCGATATTTTGCCAGAATTTTACGCCCCAGTAGTTGGTGGTGTTTGCCTGAACGGACAGGTGAATCGGCATTTCCGGCCATTTTTCGCGCACGGTCATGATCAAACCCGGATCCGCCATAATCAGCGCGTCGGGTTTCATGGCAATCAAGGGTTCCATATCGGAAACGAAGGTTTTGAGCTTGGAGTTGTGCGGCAGCGTGTTGACGGTCAGGAAGAATTTTTTGTTGCGCTCGTGCGCTTCTTTAATGCCTTGTTCTAAAGCATCAAGTTTGGCAAATTCGTTGTTGCGGGCACGCAGTGAGTAACGCGGGCTGCCGGCATAAACGGCGTCTGCGCCGTAATCGTAGGCGGCGCGCATTCTTTCCAATCCGCCGGCGGGCAATAAGAGTTCGGGTGCTTTCATCGTGTTTCCTTTTCGGTTGAAACCCCGCCCTTTAGGGCGGTAGAATCAGACTTTATTTGGGAGGGGCGTAACCCCTTCCGAATCAGGGCAACATATAGGGCGACGCTTTATGTGTCGTCCTGTGTGTTGAAACATGATTTGTGTGCTTTGTAAAAATGTTTCAGACGGCATTGCTGCAAATGCCGTCTGAATGGTGTTTGAAGATGGGCGGATTATCCGCCTTTTCGTGTTCGCGGTCAATTTTGCCGGGAAATTTATAAGGATTTATCAAGTATTTGCCTGCTTGGGATACAATGCGGCAGTTTGAATGCGAGAGAGAATGTGATGAATCCTAAAATCGTGTTTTTCGACATTGACGATACGCTGTACCGCAAATATACGGATACTTTGCGCCCTTCCGTGAAAACGGCGGTGGCGGCTTTGCGCGGCAAAGGTATATTGACGGCGTTGGCAACGGGGCGGTCTTTGGCGACGATTCCTGAAAAGGTCAGGGACATGATGGCGGAAACGGGAATGGATGCCGTGGTAACGATAAACGGGCAGTTTGCGCTGCTGCACGGAAAAACTGTGCGCGAAGTACCGATGGATGCCGGTTTGATGGGCAGGGTTTGCGCGCATTTGGATGGCTTGGGCATGGATTATGCGTTTGTCGGCGGAGAGGGGATCGCCGTGTCCGCGCTGTCGGAATGCGTGTGCCGCGCCTTGAAGCATATCGCCAGCGATTTTTTTGCCGATAAGGATTATTTCTCAAGCAAACCGGTGTATCAGATGCTGGTGTTTGCGGAGGAAAGCGAAATGCCGCTCTGGTCGGATATTGTGGAACGGGAAGGCTTGAAAACGGTGCGCTGGCACGAGGAGGCGGTCGATCTGCTGCCTGCGGGAATGTCGAAAACAGACGGCATCAGAAGCGTGGTTGAAGCATTGGGATGGGAAATGGCAGACGTGATGGCGTTCGGCGATGGTTTGAACGATGTGGAAATGCTGTCTGAAGTCGGGTTCGGCGTGGCAATGGGCAACGGGGAACAGGCGGCGAAAGAAGCGGCGAAATATGTTTGCCCCGGCGTTGATGAAGACGGTGTGTTGAGGGGCTTGCAAGATTTGGGCGTGATTTGAACGCATCATAAACAACCCTGCCGGTTTCAGACGGCAGGGTCGGTTTTCAGCCCTTCATACAGCCTTCGTTTTGAAGCAGGGTAAATAAGGGCGCGCCGCTTGCGCGGATATTCTTGCCGCCTTGAAGGTCGGTAAATTCCAAAATGGCGGCGGCTTCGACAATTTCCCCGCCGAGTTTGCGGATCAGCTCCAGCCCGGCAAGCATCGTGCCGCCCGTGGCAACCAAATCATCGACCAGCAGCACGCGCGAACCGGGTTTGACGGCATCGGTGTGGATTTCCACCGCCGCTTCCCCGTATTCGAGCGCGTAGCTTTGCGATACGGTTTCAAAAGGCAGCTTGCCTTTTTTGCGGATGGGGACGAAACCGACGTTGAGCTGGTAGGCGAGTGCCGCGCCGATAATGAAGCCGCGCGCGTCCAAACCGGCAACGATGTCGATTTTCTGATCCATATAGCGGTAAACCAATAAATCAACCAAAAGTCGGAAGTATTCCGCGCTTTGCAGGACGGGCGTGATGTCGTGGAATAAGATGCCTTTTTGCGGCCAGTTTTCGATTTTGCGGATTTTGTCGGCGAGCGCGCCGACACTCATAGCTTCGGGATGAACCAGCATTGTGTGTTCCATGTTTGATGTTTTTAACGCCATATTGTAGCCGTCAGCCTGCCGCTTGCCAAATCAATCAAAACAATAGCGGCAAAATATGGGCATCGGCAAATAGGAAACCGAGTGTCCGTTGTGATACAATCGGCTAGAAAATATACAGGTAAAAAATATGTCCGCTTATCGAAAAGGCAACATCTTTATCATTTCGGCCGCTTCCGGCACGGGCAAAACCACGCTGGTGTCGCGGCTGTTGGCAAACCATAACGGTTTGCGCGTTTCCGTGTCGCACACGACGCGCCCGCCGCGTGAAGGCGAAGCAAACGGCGTACATTATCACTTTGTTTCCAAAGAAGAGTTTGAGTCGCTTATCGCGCAGGAGGCTTTTTTGGAATACGCAGACGTATTTGGCAACTATTACGGCACAAGCGCGGAGGGCGTGAATGCGTTGGCGGCGGCAGGCTATGACGTGATTTTGGAAATCGACGTTCAGGGCGCGGCTCAGGTTCGCGACGCGCTGCCCGAAGCCGTCGGCATCTTTATCCTGCCGCCTTCTTTCGACGTACTTGCCGCGCGCCTCAACGGACGCGGGACGGACAGTCGGGAAGTTATCCAAAGGAGGCTGTCGAAGGCAAGGCATGAAATCGAACAGTCCGTATTGTTCGACTTTGTCGTGGTCAATGACGACTTGGCGCGTGCGGAGGAGGATTTGCTCCATATTGTGAATGCCTGCCGTCTGAAAAGGTCGAGGCAACTGGGATTTATTGCAGATTTGTTGGAAAATTCCTAAAAAACCGCGAAAATACTCGGTTTCCCATTTTAAATATTTTTGAAAGAAAGCAAATAATATGGCACGTATTACCACCGAAGACTGTACCGGAAAAATTTCCAACCATTTTGACCTGACATTGGTAGCGGCCCGCCGCGCCCGCCAGCTTGAGAACGGCAACACGCCGCTTGTGGACGATGTCCGCAATAACAAACCGACCGTTACCGCATTAAGGGAAATCGCCGCCGGGCATATCGGTACGGAACTGTTGACGCGCAATAAATAAATCCTGCCGGAAACGCACGTCGGCACATTCTGCCGCCGTGCAGTCCGACGGTTTGAAACGAAAAATCAAATATGTTCCGAAAGCCGTCTGAAATGCCTGTCCCACAACCTACCGCACCTTACGACTATTTAACTGCCGAAGCACGTACCCTGCTTTTCCGTACCGCTTCCTATCTCAAGCCTGAAGAACAGGTTGAGCTCGAGAAGGCTGTTGCCTATGCATTTCACGCTCATGACGGACAAACCCGGAAAAGCGGGGAGCCCTATATCACGCATCCGATTGCCGTTGCGACACAGCTCGCCCTTTGGCATATGGACATACAGGGTCTGTGTGCAGGTGTAATGCACGATGTGCTGGAAGATACAGGCGTTACGAAAGAGGAGATGGCAGCAAGATTCGGCAATACGATTGCCGAGATGGTGGACGGTCTGTCCAAACTCGAAAAACTCAAATTTGAAGATCATGCAGAGCATCAGGCGGAGAGTTTCCGCAAACTGATTTTGGCAATGACCAAAGATGTACGCGTGATTGTCGTCAAACTTGCCGACCGCCTGCACAATATGCGGACGCTCGGTTCGATGCGCCCGGACAAGCGTCGCCGTATTGCAAAAGAAACCCTTGAAATCTATGCGCAAATTGCCAACCGTATAGGTTTGAATAATGCGTATCGGGAGCTTCAGGATTTATCGTTCCAAAACCTGCATCCCAACCGCTACGAAACTTTAAAAAAAGCGATGGACAAGAGCCGGAGGAACAGGCAGGACGTTGTCGGCAAAGTCTTGCGCGCATTCGGTCAGCGGCTGGTAGGCGCGAATATAGAGGCCAAAATCAAAGGCAGGGAAAAAAACCTGTACGGTATCCATCAGAAAATGATGGCGAAAAAGCTGCGCTTTGCCGAGGTTATGGATATTTACGGTTTCCGCGTCATTGTCAACAGCATTCCCGCCTGTTATGCGGCACTCGGCGCATTGCACACCCTCTATCAGCCCAAGCCCGGGCGGTTCAAAGACTATATCGCCATTCCGAAAAGCAACGGTTATCAAAGCCTGCATACCACTTTGGTCGGTCCTTACGGCTTGCCGATTGAAGTTCAGATACGCACGCGGGAAATGGATGCCGTGGCGGAAGGAGGTATCGCCGGCCATTGGAGCTATAAATCAGATTCCCAAACGGTCGATCAGGCGGTGCTGCACACCAATCAATGGTTGAAAAACATTTTAGACTTACAGGCAAGCAGCGCCAATGCCATTGAGTTTCTCGAACACGTTAAAGTCGATTTGTTCCCGAACGAAATCTACATCCTTACCCCGAAAGGAAAAATTCTAACTTTGCCCAAGGGGGCAACGCCTGTCGATTTTGCTTATGCGGTACATACCGACATCGGGCATAAAACCGTTGCCGCGCGTGTCAATAACGTGATGATGCCGCTGCGTACGAAGCTCAAAACCGGTGATTCCGTCGAAATCATCACATCCGAACACGCCAAACCCAATCCCGCGTGGTTGAATTTTGCCGTATCCGGCAGGGCGCGCAGCGCCATACGCCAATATATTAAAAACCTTAACAGACACGATGCGATTGTTTTGGGTGAAAGCTTGTTGCAAAAAGCCCTGTCCAGTTTGCTGCCCAAAGATGTCCTGCTTTCAGACGGCATCAAAGAAAAATACCTTGCTGATCTCAACGACAAACAGACTTCATTTGAAGAAGTGCTGTACAACGTCGGCATGGGCCATACCCTGCCCGTTTATGTTGCCATGCATATTGCCGAGTTGGCAGGGGAGCATTTCGGCAGCGAGGTCAGGCTCAGTTCCATTAAAGTCGATGGGCAGGAAAGCGGGAATATTCATTTTGCAGAGTGCTGCCACCCTGTTCCCGGCGATTCCATCCGTTTGCTGTTGGTTAAGGGAAAAGGCATGATTATCCATAGGGATAGCTGCCCGACGTTGTTGAAGTCCGATCCCGAACAGCAGCTGGATGCAGACTGGGAAAATATGAATGGGCAGAACTACCGTGTCGGGCTTCAAGTCCAATCGGAAGACAGCCACGGCCTGTTGGCATTAATGGCGCAAGCGATTTCCGATTCCGGTGCGGACATCGAGTCGGTCGAAACACCGTCTAAATCCCAGTCGGGAACGGAAGGTTTTGTCGAATTCAAATTTTTATTGAAAGTCAAGAATTTGGATCAGTTGAATCAGATTATTCAAAATCTGCACAGTATCCCATATATCCGCAAAGTCATCAGAAGTTGAAGCAGGTAAAACGGGTTGTCTTTTGATTAACAGGCAATCCGTTTTATGGTTTATCCGTTCAATTGCTTATCTGCCTGTACGCCTTTGCCGATAAGCTGCATACCTTTGAGGGCTGTGTCTGCGCGGCTTCGGATGCTGGTTTTGCCGGGTGTGCTGCCGATATGGGCGTGGCGGTGGGCTGCTTTTGTCTGAAACTGTATTTGTTGTTTCAGACGACCTTTTGGCTCAAACTTTGAGAACCGTATGCGTGCGTTCCGCACACATCCTACTTGTTGAGTTTAGGTTTCATATGGACTATGGCTTGCTGATTTCAGACAATCTTTTTAATTTAGTTGGGTTTTCAACTCAACTTACACACTTAATCTGAAAGTTCATACAGCATATCCAAAAGGCATCAAAACTATCTGCAATATGGCTAGTTACCATTTTCGTATCTCCATTCTCATCTTCATAAAAATCATCATGATACATCAGAATGATACATGGATTTTCATTGCATTTTCTGTAATCAAAACAGATATAATCGCCATTAGCTGAAATCCCAAAAGCAATCACTTTTTTTGCATACCCATATTCATCATCAATACATGAATAGCTATAAATATCTTCATAGCCTAAATTTTGCTTATACCCTAAAAATGAAATGTCTCTTTCATCATTTTCACCGTATTGATTGACAAAATTGAAAATATTTTCTTTAGGGTATAAATGATCATGTTTGCTAAGAAGTGATACATATGAAACAGGAAAAACAACCCCTATATCTTCAGCAAATTGTTGAATTGTTCTTATTGGAACCAATCCCTCATCTGATGATATTGATAGTTCTTCCATGTTCACTAATCTTTCTTTAACGATTTTTGACCGGTATGCCTAACAGCGTTATGAATACTATTAGGAATTAACTGCATATTATTAGGAGGGCTTTGCGCATTATGATGCCATGTATAACCAGGAATTTTTTCATTTCCTGCTTTAATCTTCGTTATTTGTTCATTCTTTTAGAAATCATATCTCCCTGAGTTTAAATAAATAGACTCGTCTTCAGACTCTGTTAAACAACCATTGAAAACACTATCTATACTTAAAATATAGTGTCCGTGGTTATACGATATGTAATTACAATTCCCCCAGCCAGGCACGTTATAGCTAAAAAAATTACATCCTAAAATTTCATGTGGATAAATATTAATCTCGCTTAAATTAGATGGGTATCTTCCTTTCTGAGTTTTAAACAAGTGAACTCTATTATTTATAAAAATTATTTTTTTCATGCAATTCTGTTGATCATATTTATTAAATAATATAGTAAATATAATTATTGCTGCAGTGACAAAAAATTTTCTCAATTATTTCCCTCCTGTGAACATGGGTTTTGTGGTTCTATTTACAATTCCAGAGTGAGTTCCATCATCCTTTTTCGGTATTTCTTTATAATTCGGCGCCTTTTCTGGGTTTGTTGCTTTCAGAACATTGTTCAAATATCTTTCTAACTGTTGACCAAGTGTTAGTGAAGAATTCGGAAGTAAATTGATTTTTGGGCACTTGTTCACGTTCAATAGTTTTCCATAAATCTTTAGTAGCTGCCTTCATCTGTCCCGAATTTGTTCAAATATACGGCAAGCCTTTCAACAATCCGCATTGCCGCTTCATCTTTACTTGTTTCGGGAAAAGACAGTTCCCCGTCGTCCCCGATAATGGTAATCCGGTTGGTCGGTTTGCCCATCGCGATTGAAACATCATTGGCAACGATCACTGGTATTTTTTTCTTAATACGTTTTTCTCGCGCATATGCCATTACATTCTCCGTTTCAGCGGCAAAACCGATGCAGAACGGTGGGTTCGGCAATGAGGCAATAGAAGCCAAAATATCGGGGTTCTCATCCAATTCGATGGATAACGGTTTGGCATTTTTATCTTTTTTGAATTTTTGCGTACTCCTGTTTTTAACCTTATAGTCTGAGACGGCGGCAACAGAAATAAAAGCATCTTGTTTGTCGATTAAACGATGCACTGCGCGATGCATATTTTCGGCACTGACGGCTTGAACCGTATCAGATATGCCGAAAGGCAGTTCGGTTTGAAGTTGCCCGTAAATCAGGCTGACTTCCGCACCGGCGGCACGGCACGCCCGCGCCAAAGCCACGCCCATTTTCCCGCTGGAAATATTTGTGATGCCCCTGACAGGGTCAATGGCTTCAAATGTCGCACCTGCGGTAATCAAGATTTTCTTGCCCTTTAAAATTTTCGGTGTCCATAAATCCGGAAGCAGGTCCAGCAATTCTGCGGGTTCCGGCATCCTTCCCATACCATTTTCTCCGCAAGCCTGTTCGCCCGAGCCCGGCATATAGACAGTAATGCCGTCTGAAACCAGTTGTGCGATATTCCGTTGGTTGGCAGGGTTGAGCCACATTTCCACATTCATCGCGGGAGCGATGGCAAGAGAGCATTTCCGTGCGGCTGCCAGATTGGTCAGTAGGTTATCTGCCACGCCGTTACAGATTTTTGCCACGGTATTCATACTTGCCGGCGCAATCAGAAAAACATCCGCATTCCGGGTTAAGTTGATATGTTCCATACCGTTTGAACCGTTGCCGCCGTGCGTGTCGGTCAGAACGGGATTGCCGCTCAAAGCCTGAAAAGTCAGCGGAGAAACAAATTCAGTTGCCGAGCGGCTCATAATCACCGTAACCGAATGCCCCTGTTTTTTCAGCAGTCGCACCAACTCGCAAGACTTATACGCCGCAATACTGCCCGTTACACCTAAAAGAATATGTTTGCCCATTTTGACAATTTCTAATTACGAAGAAAAAACAGCAGCCATTCTATAACAAAGTACGGATACATTAGTTACCGTTTTGGATACAAAATGCCGTCTGAAGCCCCGAGTTTCAGACGGCATATTCACAAAGGCGCACCAGCCAGAGGAGGGGGAGGAAGGGATTATTGGGGGTGGTGCAGCGTTTGGCGGAAATAAAAACCCTTATCCGACAGGGATATGACAACAATTCCCGAAAAAATCCCACTGAAAGTATTGACCGTATACGTCTTCA